>JABDJQ010000585.1 GCA_013002425.1 Gemmatimonadota bacterium | reverse complement strand
CGGGGGACCGACCGAAATCTTCTCCCCCTGAATCGCTTCGGACAACACGGGAAAGAGCGTTCCCCAGAGCACGGCGAAACAGGCGGCGAGCAGAATGAGATTATTGAATAGAAAACTCGATTCGCGCGAAGCGACGGAGTCGAGCATCGTATCGCTCTGCAGGTATTCGCGCCGCGAGCGCACGAGCCAGATCGAAAGACCGACGCCGACCAGGATGAACGTAATGAAGTACCCGCCGATCGGACTCTGCGCAAAAGCGTGCACGGAGCTCACGACACCGCTTCGCGTCAGGAACGTGCCGAAGAGGCAGAGGAAGTAGGTCGCGATCACGAGCGACACGTTCCATACCTTCAGCATCCCCTTCTTCTCCTGGATCATCACGGAGTGAAGGAACGCGGTGCCGGTCAGCCACGGCATGAGCGATGCGTTTTCGACGGGGTCCCATGCCCAGTAGCCGCCCCAGCCGAGTTCGACATACGCCCAGCGCGCGCCGAGCAGGATGCCGCAGGTCAGGAAGAACCACGCGAAGAGCGTCCAGCGCCGCGTGACGCGGATCCAGCGCGCGCCCGGCGAGCGGACCATCAACGCCGCCATCGCGAACGCGAACGGCACGACGAACCCGACGAAACCGAGGTAGAGCATCGGCGGATGGATCGCCATCACGGGATGCTGCAGCAGCGGATTCAGCCCCTTGCCGTCGATCGGCGTGAACGCGGAAAGCACCGTTCCCTGCTCGAGCATGAGCGGCTGGAAAGGATGGACGACGAACAGGTGCAGAGTGGTAAAGAAAAAGATCGACGTGAGCAGGATACCGTTCACGTACGGCATGAGGTCGCGATTGCGATTGCGCTGCGAAACGACGGCCGCGAACGCGTACATCGCGAGCAGGCAGTTCCAGAACAGCAGCGACCCTTCCTGGCCCGACCAGAGCGCCGAGAACTTGTAGATCACGGGCAGATCGATGTTGGAGTGGCTGGCTACGTAGGCGTTGTTGAAATCGTCCTGGAGAAACTGGATCGTCAGAACCGCCGTGGCGAGCACGACGAGAATACATGCGAACAGAACGGCGCGTTCGCCGGCTCGGACGAACCGGGGGTTATGCTGATATCCGCCGACAAACGATGCGATGATTCCGAATATACAGACGGGATAGAGCGTCATGAGTGCGACGCTGCCGAGTTCCAGCACGTGAAGACTCCTCCGGGTTCGTTTCGGGATCCGAGTTTAGTACGTCGGGTCCTCTGTTACCGCCGCGGCCGACTCGATCGAGTGATTCTCGTAATCGTACTCGGCTTCGTACTTCGAGGCGCACTTCGCCTGGATCTTCATCGCGTGGAACGTGCCGTCCTCGCGCAAAGTCCCTTCGACGACCGCCTGCGATCCGTCACGGAACGTGTCCGGTACGGGGTCTTTGCCGCGGTACTGAACCGCAAGAAGGTCTCCTTCGTCGAGCAGGCGGAAATCGACTCCCTCGCCCACCCATTCGATACTTCCCTCTTCGACATCGCCCTCGACCCGGAACCGCCGGTCACCGATTTCTTCCCGAGGCATCGCCTTGACCTCTTGCACGGTGTGGTAGTAGGCCTTGCTCTCTTCATATCCCGCATATGCAAGATAGCCGAGCGCGCCGATAATTATAGTGAATCCCAGTATGAACGGTTTCGGTGATCGTGCCATTGTGGCTCCCATATTGTTAACTTGACGCTCCACAATATATCATCGGCGACCGGCCGGTGCCAGAATTAGCGCACGGGGTGGCCCGATTTTGCGCATGCCCCGGGAGCGCGGGAGGCCCGTTTCCGGGAGTATTCGCCCGGAATCGCGGGAAATGCCCTCAGGAGTGAGACCGGAGAAGCGACTCGAGCCCCGGAACGACCTTCGCGATCGCCTCTTCGAGCGTTCCCTCGAACGCCAGGCCCGCCGCCCGCGTATGCCCGCCGCCCCCCATCGACGCCGCGAAGCGCGCGACATCCACGCCTCCCTGCGAACGGAGCGATACACGAACCCGCCCTTCGTCGACTTCCTTGAAGAAGAGGGCGACCTCGACACCCTTTACGGCGCGAATGTGATCGATGTACCCGTCGGTGTCCTCGAAGCTCGCGCCCGCCTGCTTGAGCATCGAGCGATTGGCGTGCATCCACGCGACTTTGCCGTTCGCGCTTCGTTCCACCGTGGCGAACACGGCGGGGAGAAGCTTCACGGTTCCCCATCGCTTCCCTTCGTAGATACGCCGGTAGATGTCGTCCGGGCGAACGCCGGCGTCGATCAGGTCGGCCACGATCCGGAACGTGCGTCCGTCGGTGTTCGAAAACCGGAAAGAACCCGTGTCGGTCATGATGGCGGCGAAGAGCGCGTTCGCGATCGGCTGGGTGACCCTGCCGCCGAGCTCGCGGATCAGTTCGTAAATCAACACCCCCGTGGCGCTCGCGGCGGGATCGCGCACCATGAGGTCGGCGATGTCGTCGTCGGGATCGGTGTGATGATCGATCACGACCCGGTACGCCCCCGAATCCTTCAGCGCGGGCGCCATCTCGCCCAGTTGATTCCAGCTGCTGAGATCCAGAATGATCGCCACGTCCACGGCGCCCAGCAGCGCATCCGCGCGGGTCTGATCGAACAGAACGATTTCGCCCTCGGGATCGAGAAACCGGCAGTTTTCGGGGATCGGGGTCGGTGTGACCATGCGGACGCTCTTCGAGAGAGTCTCGAGATAACGCGCCAGCCCCACTACGGACCCGACGGCGTCGGGATCGGGGTTCACATGGCTTACTACGAGGAAGCTTCGCGCCTCCTCGGCTGTCTTGGCAAACTCGGACCAGATGTCGGACAATGCGTGATTCCCTCCTGAGCCCCACGAGCGGCGGTCAAGATAACGCCGCCCTTTGCGGGGTGTCAATGGCTCGATCCGGCGGACACGATCTGCTATATTGGGATTCTTTGGGTTTTGAAACCCCGATTCAGTTTCCACTACTCATCTTCGTTCTCCAGGCGAGGATCGATTTCTCGTTCCGATAGGAGTGAACCGTTGATTCGTCCGTTCCATCTACCGCAAGTCACGTTTCGATCCGGGAAGCCGGACCTGAAGGGGCTTCCTCTCTTCGTCGTCGGCATTCCCGAGATCACGGAAGACCGCCCCCCCGTTCTTCAGGAAGGCGCACAGCCTCTGGAAGACGTCATCTCTCGCGGGGATTTCAAGGGGCGCGCGATGGAAATCGCCACCGTCTACCCTCCTATGAAG
>JABDJQ010000570.1 GCA_013002425.1 Gemmatimonadota bacterium | reverse complement strand
GTGCGTGACCGCGGACTCGAAGGACAGGTTCGTCTCCTCGGTCCCCAGCCGGATGTTTCGGTACGCGAACTCATGAAGAACGCCGATGTCTTCGCGCTTCCGTGCCGTGTCGCCTCCGACGGGAATCGAGATGCGCTTCCGACGGTGCTCCTGGAAGCTCTCGCCACCGGACTTCCGTGTGTCTCGACACCCGTCGTCGGGATTCCGGAGATTCTCGACAACGGGCGTGCGGGCATTCTGGTTTCTCCCGACGCGCCTGCCGAGCTCGCGGAAGCGCTGACGCGGCTGCAGCAGGACATGGATCTTCGGCAGAACCTTTCAGTCGCGGGGCGGAAGCGCGAGGAGGACCGGTACGACGTTCAGCGAAACGTTGCGACGCTGCGCGCCTTCATGGTGCCCGATACGCGCGACGAAAGCGCTACGGACGATGCGCGGACTTCGGTCGAGGCGGCGTCGTGAGGCTCGCCTATGTCTGCGCCGACTCGGGAATCCCGATCGAATCCACGAAGGGAGCGGCCGTGCATGTTCGCTCCCTGAGCCGCGAACTCGCGCTCGCTTCGGGGAATCTGCTCCTGGTCGGTCATATGAGAAAGAAGAGCGATTCTGATAACGGCGGGCCGGCGGCCATGTGGGGAACACGCCAGCTCCCTCTTCGGGTCGTCACGATCCGGGAGGAAATGGTCGGTCGCCCGGTCCCGCCGCCTTCGGGCGACTGTCGCGTGGAAAAGCGACTTCTCGAGAACGAAGTGGTCCATGACGTGCTGCGTCACGAGCATGACAGCGAAGCGTTCGACGGCGTCTATGAGCGTTACTCGCTCTGGAGTGCGGGTGCCGCGGAGTTCTGCCGGAGAAACGGCGTGCCGCACGTACTCGAGGTGAACGCGCCTCTTGCCTGGGAGGAGGCCCGTTACCGGAATCTCGCCGTGCCCCATGCGGCTCTCTTTCATGAGCGCGCGATCTTCCAGGCCGCCGATCACATTGTCGCCGTATCAAACGAAGTCGCCGCGCACGTGACCTCCCTGGGAGTCGATGAAGACCGCGTGCACGTTCAGCCGAACGGCTTCGATCGGGCGCTTTTCACCGAAAGGACATCTCCTTCGCAGCCTCGCCCGCAATCGCTTCCCGAAAAGCGTGAAGGGGACTTCTGGATCGTGTTCGTCGGCAGCCTGAAACCGTGGCACGGTGTCGAAGTACTGCTCGAAGCGTTCGCGTCGCTCGCCCGGAAAGATTCGTCCTGCAGGCTGCTTCTCGTCGGGAAGGGGCCGATGGCCGATCTCGTGCGGGACCGGTTTGCCCCGGAGTGCGAATCCGGCGCGATCGTGCTCACGGGAGCGTGCCGCCATGAAGAAATCCCCCGGATTCTTTCGTTCGCGGACATCGGGGTCGCGCCGTACCCCAGGCTCGACCATTTCTACTTCTCTCCACTCAAGATTATCGAATACGCAGCAGCCGGGCTTCCCTTCGTGGCAAGCCGGACGGGCCAGGTGAAGGACCTCTTTCGCAGCGGCGAGAGCGCCTGGCTCGTCGAGCCCGGTGATGCCGCGGCTCTGGAAGCGGGCATCGAACATCTTCGCAGCAACCGATCGCTTCGATCGAAGATCGCGGCCGGAGCGCGGCAAGTCGTGAAGCCGCTTTCCTGGGACCGGAATGCGGATCGCATGATTCGCCTGATGCTGACGGAACCGTCGCGCCGGCTGTCGACGCAGGGAACCTGACGATGGCGAAGCACAAGAAGCAAAAGCTCGAACTCGACTCGATTTTCGAAGTCGCGTTCGCGTTCCGGCGTCACCTGAGTGCGATCCGCATCGTTCTGGCCGGCGCGCTGTTTTCGACCGCGGCGAATGCGGTCCTGCAGATCGCGCGCCCGTGGCCGCTCAAGATCGCGCTCGACGGACTCGCCGCCGGACCGGGCGCGCGCACGCTCCCACTGCTTCCCGATCGTACATTCACGCTGGTCGAAGTCATCGCGATCGCGTCCGTCTCGGTCTTCGTGCTCTCCCTGCTGATCTCGTTCGCGAACTACGGACAGAGGTACCTGAGTGCGAAGGCCGGGCAGACCCTCGCGTATCGTCTGCGAAGAGATCTTTACGCGCACATTCACAAGCTCTCGCTCGGATACCACCTGCAGTCCCGGTCGGGCGATCTCATCGTGCGCCTCACGTCGGACATGAACCTCGTGCGGAATCTTCTCGTGCCGTCGACGATGGCCCTGATCGCACAGGCCCTCGTGACCGTGCTCGGGCTCCTTCTGCTGTTTCGCATCGATGTCACCGTCGGACTGGCGGCAATTGGAATCATGCCGCTGCTCTTCATCCTGACATCGCGCACGACGCGCAAAGTGCGGGACGTCGTGCGCAAGCAGCGGCGCCAGGAAGGGAAGCTGGCCTCGACCGCGTCCGAGTCCGTTTCATCGATGCAGCTCGTCAAACTCCACGGATCCGAGGCCCAGGAACAGGAACGCTTCCTCGCGAGCCACAAGAAAAGCCACAAACAAGGGCTGCGCGCCAGCCGTCTGCAGGCCCGTCTCGAGCAGAACGTCGAGATCCTGGTTGCGCTCGGGACCTGCATCGTTCTCTGGATGGTTGCCGGCAGGACGATGGCCGGAAAAGCGACACCGGGGGACATCGTACTTGCGGTTTCGTACGTGAAACTGATTTACAGACCCGTTCGTCGCTACGCAAATATCGTGGCGCGTCTCTCGAAGGGGATCGTGGCCGCGGACAGAATTCGGGAGGTGCTTCTCGAGGAGACCGAAAGCGACGCCTCTTCCGGGACCCTGCGCCCCGCGATTCGCGGACGCATCGACTTTCGCGATGTCGTCTTCGCCTACGAAGCGGGGAAGCCGATTTTGCGCAATTTCTCACTCACGATCGATGCGGGGGAGACCGTGGCGCTGGTCGGCGAGTCGGGCTCCGGGAAGACGACTGTGGCCAGCCTCGTCCCGCGACTCTTCGAACCGGAGTCGGGAGAGATCGCCGTGGACGAAGTCCCGATCGGAGAATTCGAGCTTGCGTACCTGCGCGAGCAGATCAGTTTCGTCACGCAGGAGGCGGCGCTGCTCGGTCTATCGATCGGCGAAAACATCGCCTACGGAAACCCGGAAGCCACGCAGGAACAGATCGAAGCGGCGGCCATACAGGCGCACATTCATGACCGCATCCTCGAACTTCCGGATCAGTACGAAGCGGTGCTTCTGGAAGACGGACGCGGTCTCTCGGGTGGTGAGCGACAGCGGATCGCGCTCGCGCGCGCGTTCCTGAACCGGCGCCCGATCGTGATCTTCGACGAACCCGATACGTTTCTCGACCCGATCGCGCGCCGCACGTTCTGGAACGCCGCGGCCGACCTCGCACCGGGGCGGACGATGCTCTGCATCGTGCACGACCCCGAACGCGTACCCTTCGCGAACCGCGTGATCCACATGAGCGCCGGTGTAGTTTCGGCCTCTGGTACGCATGAAGGCCTGCTCGAGTCGAACGAGCCCTACCGCCGGCTGTTCGGCGATCAGAAGGGGGCTTTGCATGTGCGCTGAGAACCCGTTGCGGTCCCTCTGGAGAAAGGAATGGGGTCCGGAGATCGAAGCAAAGTTCCTCGAACGGGGAATCGCGTTTTCCGACGACTCCGTCTGGAATACGTTTTATGTACGAAACAAGGCCGAGGAAGGAGCGATCCTGGGAGTCAGCAGGGTCGACGGAGAGGGGCGGGTGCACTACGGATACGTCAAGGTCTTCGGCACGCATGATGACTGGGTAGCGGCCCGTGAACGATACGCTCCGTTTCATAAGGGAGATCGTTACGCTTTCGCGCTGCCCGGTTCCGACTCGATCTATTTTCACTTCCCGGCGGACCGGCGTGTTCGGGCACTGCACCATGTCACGAACCCACGGCGCCTGAAACACTACCTGCATTCGCACGTGCCGGGGTTCGACGCGAACAGCCGCCGCGTGCGCGCCGGGAAAACAGTTCTCGATCTCCTTCGCTACAAGCCGGAGCGGAGAGCCGTGTTGCGCGCGCGAATCGCGCTGCGCGACGAGCGTTCCGGTGCGAAGGAGATCGTTTCTCATGTCGTGCGCGTGCATGCCGACCGGTCGGGTCTGAATGCATCGCGCGTCCTGCCGACACTCGCGAAAGCCGTTTCGTTTCGACTGCCGGATACTCTCCACTATGACGCCGATTCCCGAATCGCGATTCATTCGTGGGTGGAGGGAAAGCCCGTTCTCGACGACTGGGCCGCCGGCGGGCGTGTCGACCTGGCTCTCGCTGCCGGTCGCGCGCTGCGGGAGGTGCACGAAGCATCGGTACCGGACACCCTCCCCGTCCGGCGCTCGCACGATACCGATCAGCGGGCGCGGCGTGTCGTCCGTGATCTCGAGTCGTTCCTCCCGGGCATCGGAAAAGACGTGGCGGCGCTGCTCGAAGGCGAGTCGAGGCGGCCGGCGGAGCAATGCCTGGTCCACGGCGACTTTTACTACGCGCAGATCGTCTGCCGTGGAGAGAGTGACATCGGAGTCGTGGACTGGGACGAATGCAGGTTCGGCTACGCCGTCGAAGATGTCGCCAACTTTCTCGCGCACCTGAATTACCTCGAACTCGAGAGCCGCATTCCGGGCGGGTTCGCACGAATCCTGGAACGGGAGTTTCTGGAGGGATACGGCACACCGCCCGACGGCCTCGCCCGGGAGACGGCGCTCCAGCTCGTGCTGCTCGCAATGCGCCCTATCCGGTCGCTGGCCACCCGGTGGGAGGGGCGTTCCCGTGCGATTCTCAGGCGGGCCGCACACGTGCTGGACGACGGACGGGGTATCCAGGCATGACGGGTGAAGGGCGCATGGACGCGGTCACGTTTGAAGAGGAACTGCAGGAGATGGTCCGCGTAAGGGGGCTCGCTGCGGATTCGGTCCACGTACTCGCGTGTCGCCCCGGGCGGCGCATGACCTTCCTGGCCAGTGAGAAGTCGACGCAGGTGTCGCGTGTCTACAAGATCATGTCGCGGAAGCATGCCGCACGTCTCGCGATGATTCTGTCTCACCTTGCCATGGCTTCGGACATCGGCTGGCGGATTCCGAAACTGATCGACTGGAGCGATCGGTGGCTCGAGATCGAGTACTTGCGAGGGACGCCTCTGTTCGAAAGCCTCGAGAACCTGCCGTCGCATGCAGGTCCTGTCGGCGAGTCGCTCGCCCTTCTCCACGATACGAACCCCCCTGCGGCTCCACTCCACGATCTCGACGCGGAGCGAAAAGTGGTCCTCAAGGCCGCATCCCGATGCAGGGAACCAGGGGCCGCGCTGGCGGCCAGGGCCGCCGCGGCGCTCGAAACGCTGTCCGCTCCCGAGGGCGCGGACGACCGCTCGGATCCCGTGTTTCTGCACCGGGACTTCTACGACAAACAGGTCCTTTTGGATGATGTGTATCCCGGGCTCATCGACTGGGACTGTGCGGCGATCGGCCCCCGCTGTGTGGACGTAGGAAACTTCCTTGCGCATGTCACGTTGCGTCGCCTCCAGGGCAGGGTATCGCCTGCGAACGCACGGCTCGGTCGTGATGCGTTTCTGAGCGGCTACGAGTCGTCGGCGCGGTCGCTCGACGCGGGCGATCTCGCCTACTTCGAGAATCTGGCGTTGCTTCGACTGGCATGTGTCTATGCGGAGCGCCCCGGAGAAGAGCAAACGGCTTCTTCCCTTCTGGCAATCGCACGGGGGGCGGAATCATGATCGAGCGCGCCGTCTCTGTGTCGCTTATGGCGTCCGTATGTATTCTCGCAGCTGCGATCCCGGCGAGCGCGCGGCCGTGGGACGCGCTGGTCCCCGGTGTCGTCGTCGAGGCGAAGGCGGACTGGACCTCCTCGGGCGATCTTCGTATCGGAAAGGCGCGGGTGCGGGTGGAGGGCCGGCAGGATCGCGCGGAGATCATTGCTCCGTGGGAGGGAATCCTGAACGGGGACGCGTTGCTCGCGGGATGCGCGATTCCGATGCTCGACTCGGTACGCGCGAACGCGGGTGGGATCACGCCCGGAATCTGGGTCGAGGCCGATCTCGAACGCGCGGGCGAAGTAGGCTGGGTCGCCTATCGTGTGCGCCCGACCGGATCGGACCACCACGACGACATCGAAGTCGAAGGACCGATCGAGTCGCTGAACGCAAAGGGACGTGCCGTCATCGCCGGAATCCCGGTTCGCTTTTCGCGAAGCGCCGAGATCCTGAACGCGGCTCATCTCGAAGCCGATCGCCCGAGCCTGTTTTTCGAGGAAGTGGATGACGACGACGCCGTTCTGTCGGGCATCCGAACGTTGTCGGGTCGCGTCAAGATGGGCGGTTCTCTGCGTGCCGACTTCGAACCGGAGGAGAATCTCAATCTGAATCCGGCCCGGCCCGCAGATCTTCACCGCTCCTGGTGGGCGGCCGAACTTCAGCTCGAAGCGGCGCCGGGCGCACGCCACCGGGCGTTCGTCAAGTTCGGGTCGCGATCCACAGTCGTTCACCGCGACGACGAAAATCAGCGTACGAATCAGACCGACTGGCAGTTCAAGCAGGGTTTCTGGCTCTGGAGCCCCGCAGCCGCGCCGTCGTGGGC
>JABDJQ010000545.1 GCA_013002425.1 Gemmatimonadota bacterium | reverse complement strand
CTTCATGATTCGCGGAACCGATGAAGAAGAAACACCCCGGTACATGATGCAGGAATTCGGCGAAGTCCTCCGCGCCGGTCGTCTGCTCTTCCACGATATTGTCTTCGCCGACGAACTCGACGGCGATCTCGCGCACGAGAGCGGTCATCTCCGGGTCGTTGTCGACGGGGCGGACAGCTCGTTTGTAGTCGATCTCGACGGTACAGTCAAACGCGTGCGCCGTGCGCTCCACGATCTCCTGGAACAGGCTCGGGATCCCTTCCCAGACCTGGTCGTCGAACGTGCGGATCGTGCCGGCGATCGTGACGCTGTCCGGGATGACGTTGTACGCGTCGCCGCCGTGGATCTGGCTTACCGTAACGACCACGGGCGTGAGCGGATTCACGATGCGCGAAGCGATCTGCTGTACGGCCGTGATCACGTGCGCCGCGGCGAGAACCGGATCGCGTCCCATGTGCGGCTGCGCGCCGTGGCATCCCTCGCCGAAGATGTCGACCGTGAACAGATCCGCGGCCGCCATCACCGGGCCGGGCGCCACGCCCACGACGCCCGTCGGCATGTAGTTCCAGAGGTGCAGCCCGAATGCGGCGTCGACTTTCGGGTTCTGGAGCACGCCCTCTTCGATCATCGCCTTCGCGCCGTCGCCGACTTCCTCGGCGGGCTGGAACAGGAACTTGATCGAACCGCGCTTCGGCCGTTTGATCTTGAGCAGCTGACGCGCGGCGGAAAGGGCGACCGACGTGTGCCCGTCGTGACCGCACGCGTGCATGTTGCCGTCGACCACTGATTTGTACTCTTCTTCGGACTCCTCGAAGATCGGGAGCGCGTCCATGTCCGCCCGGATCAGCACGCACGGCCCCGGTTCGTCTCCTTCGAGAATCGCGGTCACTCCCGTCTTCGCAATGCCCGTAACGGGGGAGAGCCCGAGCGCCTCGAGCCGTTCGGCCACGATTCCGGCCGTGCGCTCTTCTTCGAACGCCGTCTCGGGGTGGCGGTGCAGATCGCGCCGCGTTTCGATCAGCTCGCGCATCTCGTCCTGGTTCAGTTTGAATTGCGTGGTCATGCGATCTCCTCCGGAAGAATCCGGGTTTGTGTTTCCCGCGCGCCCGCGTGTTCCGCGAGAAGCGAGGCGAACTCCTCCGTCGCCCGCGCCATCTCGTCACGACTGCACGTGGCGCTTGATGCATAAATGACGCCGAGCACGCGCGTCGTATCGTCTTTCAGTTTCGTCATCATCGAATCCTTGACCGGATTCGCGAGCGCCGGGCCTCCCGCTCGCGCGAGCAAAACGAGACCGGCGACTTCGATCACCTGCTCCGCGCTGTTGAATACGTAGGACTCCCCGGGCGCGCCGAGACGAATCGCGAGTCCGCCGGACGCGTCACCCGGAACCGCGGCCGCGCGATCGAGGTCGATGACCGAAATCGGAAACGCCGTGCGCAGCGAAACGAGGTTATTGCTGTCGACGATGTTGTTCACGAACGGAAACGTTCCCTTGCCCGCGCATCCCGCCAGATACTCGCTCGCCGGCTTGTTGCGGCCCGCCGGCTTGAACCCGCCCGCGCGCAGCAGGTCGCGTACGGCCTTCTTGCGCCCGGGGTCGGGCCATTCGATCGCGGCCTTTTCGGCGATCAGCGCGTCGAGCTTTCCGCGCAGGGCGTCGTCCGAATCGGCAACCGTGATCCCCGAAGCTTCCACGAGCCCCGCAATCAGAAGCGGAATATCGCCTTCGATCCGCACTTCGTGCATCACTCTTCGATCCGCCCCAGCTGTCTGTACTTCTCACGGTACTTTTCGTACATCATTTTGTGATGGTCGTTCAGGTCGATTTCACGCCCGTCGATGAAAGCGCGCTCGACGACGGTGCGAATGTCGAGAATGTCGCCATTGGCGATGAAGAACGTCGCGTTCTTCCCGTTCTCGAGAGTGCCGAGTTTGTCGCCGACGCCCAGGATCTCCGCAGGATAGCGCGTAATCGCCTTCAGCGCCTCATCCGCCGGGAGCCCGAACGCGGCCGCCATCGAGGCCTCGTAAGGGAAGCTGCGCTCGTGGGGCACGCGCCCGACGCTCCCCGTGCTCGTCAACGCGAAACGGATCCCCGCCGCGTGCAGTTTCGCGGGCAGTTTGTAGAGCGCGTCATAGTCGGAGTCGCGCGTGACCGGTGTCGACCACCCTTCGGGATTCGTGTTGTTCAGGATGACGGGGATGTCGTTGTCCTTCAGCAGGTCGAGGCACTGGTCGGACTGCGCGCCGCCGAAAAGAATCAGCTGCAGCCCGCGGTCGAGCGCCCAGGCGACGGCCTCGCGCAGATCCATGACTTCGTCCGCCGAAACGATGACCGGCGTATTCCCGTCAATCACGCCGCGCATCGACTCGAGACGCCGGTCCATGAGCGGCGGGGCCTTCTTCGCTTTCTTCGCGGCGTCCTTCGCGGTCCAGTACGCCCGCGCGTCCGTGATCAGGTCGTCGATCTTCGCGACCCGGCCCGCGCGCTTCTTCTTCTTCTCTTCGATCGATTCCGTGTCCGACCATGATTTCGTCGGGCGGTTTTTCGGCCAGTTCACGATGAGCGCGGCCTGCGGAACGACCGTCATGTCCTCCCACGTCCAGCCGTCCATGCGCATGATCGCGGCGTGCCCCGAAACGAGCCCGCCCGACGGCGCGGAAAGCACGGTCAGGATGCCGTTCGACCGCGTAACGGGGATGTTTTCGGAGTCGGGGTTGAACGCCTGTTCGGCGCGCACGTTCGGATTGATGTCGCCCGTTTCGTCGTAGTCCTTCGTCGCGCGGACCGCGCCGATCTCCACGAGCCCCATGGCCGTTCTGGCGGAGAAGAGGCCCGCGTATACGTGCTTGCCGGTCGCGTCGATCTGCTTGAGGTCCGCGGGTATGCGCAGCGCGTTCCCGACGGCCGTGATCTTCCCGTTCTCGAACAGCAGAACGCCGCTTTGAATCGCGGGGCCGTTCCCCGTGTGAATCGTGGCGTTCACGATCGCGATCGGTTCGGTCTGCGGCGGAGCCGGGATCTGGTCGTGCGCGCCCGCGAGTGTCGCCAGGCAGGCAAGAAGAACGATGGCCGGCGCGAGTGATCTCCGTTTCGCGGTTTTCATCTAGCGGCCCTTTCCGTTCGCGGGCTTGCTGTCGCCCGATTTCCCGTCGCCCTTTTTCGCGAGCAGGTATTGGATGATCGACTGCCGCTCTTCTTTCGCGCGCCTGC
>JABDJQ010000537.1 GCA_013002425.1 Gemmatimonadota bacterium | reverse complement strand
TCCCTGAGCAGGCGCCACGCCTCCGGCGCGAATCCGATACGAAACGTCTCGATCGCTTCGGCCGTGATGCCGCGCTCGCCGAGATACTCGCGCGCGGGCTTGCCGGCGTCGGACTGCAGCAGTTTGTAGAAATGCGTTTCGGCGAACGCCAGCGCCTGGCGCGGCCCCTCGTTAATGCCTTGATCACGGTTCCAGCGCGAGGGGAGCGTGATACCGGCCCGCGTCGCGAGCGTGCGCATCGCTTCGGGGAATTCGCATGCGTCCATCTCCATGATGAAGCGATAGACGTCTCCCCCCTTGCCGCAGCCGAAGCAGTGAAAGGTCTCGCGTTCCGGGCTCACGATGAAGGACGGTGTTTTCTCGCGATGGAACGGGCAGAGGCCTTTGTAGTTGCGGCCCGCCTTGCGAAGGCGCACGTAGCTTCCGACGACGGAAACGATGTCGTTCGCCGCGCGGATCTGCTCGACTGTCTCGGACGAGCGTCCCATTATCTCATCTCCACAGTGGTGGCGCCGCCGGGCCGGTCGAGCGAAGACGCCTGCACGCGAGAGTCGTCGCCGAGGTACACGCTCACGGCCGTGCGCAAAACGCCGGTCCCGATTCCGTGAATCACGTTCACGCGATCGAGCCCCGTGAGGACCGCGTCGTCGAGGAACCGGTCGAGCTCGGCAATCGCGTCCTCAGCATTCAGGCCGCGCAGATCGCATTCGATGCGAGCGACCCGGTCGAACGATCCACCGTGATGGACAGGCTGCGCACGTTTGGGCGCAGGCGGATCGGCTGCCCTCAGATCTTTGAGATCGACTTCGAGGCGCAGACCGCCGGCTTCGACGAAACAGCGGCCGGAACGATTGCCTTCGCCGACGATGCGCCCGATCTGTCCGAGACTTTCGACACGAACGTACTGTCCGAAAGTCACACTCTCCAGTGCCTTGCCGGCAGCCGGCGCGGTATCCTTTTCCAGACGCGAGATCTCGGCTCCGAGAGTTCGTCGTTCGGTCTCGATGGCCTGCCGCGCTTTGCGAACGGAGTCCCGCTCGCCGCTGTGCGTGCGGATCTCCTTCACGTGGCTCTCCACCAGCGCGCGCGATTCGTCCAGGTAGCGTTTCGCGTCGGCGAGGGCCTGGCTCTTCGCGCGCCGCTCCCGCTCGCGCAGCATTGCTTCACGCGCCTCGAGATCGCGCACTACGGCTTCCTGTCCCACCGCCCTTTCCTCCAGATCGGCGCTCCGCTCGTCGAGCAGGCGTTTCCGCTCCTTCAAATCCGCGAGCAGCGACTCGACTTCCATCGAAGAGGTGCCGATGTGCTCGGCGGCCCGGGCCAGCATCTTCTCGGGCAGGCCGAGCCTGCGCGCCGTCGCGATCGCGTGGCTCGTTCCCGGAAGCCCCATGTCGAGTGTGTATGTGGGTTTCATGGCCCGGGTGTCGAATGCCATCGAGGCGTTCTCCATGCCGGGCATTTCATGTACGAACGCCTTGAGAGAACCGAGATGCGTCGTCACGAGAGAGCACGTCCCGCGCGCGTGCAGTTCTTCCAGAAGCGCCATCGAGATGGCGGCCCCCTCTGTCGGGTCGGTTCCGGCGCCGAGTTCGTCGACGAGAACCAGGCCGGTCGCGGCCACTTCGGACAGCATCGTCTTCATCTGCGCGAGATGCGCCGAGAACGAAGAGAGGGAGTTTTCAATCGACTGCTCGTCTCCGATATCGACATGCACGGTATCGAAGAGCGGCAGAGTGGTGCCCTCCCCGGCCGGCAGCGCCATTCCCGACTGTGCCATGAGCACGAAAAGCCCGAGCGTCTTGAGCGCGACCGTTTTCCCGCCGGTGTTGGGACCGGTGAGCACGATGGACCGCGTATCGTCCGGGAACACGAGCACGAGCGGGATCAGTTCTTCCTGTCGCCCTTCCTGTCGGAGCGACTCCTCCAGCAGCGGGTGCCGGCCCTGCTGAATCGAAAGCCGGGCGTTCCGCGCGACACCCGGAATCACCCCGCGCCACTCCTTCATGAGTAATGCTTTTGCCTGAAAAAGGTCGAGACGGGAGAGAATGGAGTGGTTGGCGAGAAGAGCACCGGCTCCCTCGCTCACGAGAGCCGTGAGCGCTTGCAGGATGCGATGGATCTCCCGCTGTTCCGCCTGCTGCAGCCTCGCAAGCGCGTTGTTGCGGGCGACCGTTTCGATCGGCTCGACGAATACGGTGGCGCCGGATCCCGAATGCGCATGGACGATGCCGTCGATCGAGCGTTGGTCGCCCCCCTTTACGGGGAGAACGTAGCGCCCGTTGCGAAGGGTCACGATGTTCTCCTGCAGGAAGCGCGAGGTCTCGGGAGTGTTCAGATACGAGTCCAGAATGGAGCGCAGCTCACGGCGCACGGTGTGCATTTCGCGCCGGATTTTGGCGAGCTTCTCGCTCGCCCGGTCGAGAATCTCTCCCTCGGGATCGATCGCCCGTGCTATTCCCATCTGAATCGCTTCCAGACCATCGAGATCCATCGAAAGGACGTACGTGCGGGGAGCCTGCTCGGATCGCTGCTCTATATAGCGGCGCACGTCCTCGGAGGTCCTGGCGCAGCGCAGTACCGCGAGCAGATCTTCGATCGACAGCGCGGCGCCTTCGGCCGCTGCGCGCGATACGATGCCGTCCATGGCGCGCACTTCCCCCATGGGAATGCGTCCGTCCCGTTCGAGAATGCCCGCCATTTCAGCCAGGTGTTCCTGCGCCTCGCCGATCCAATGCGGATCGGTCGAGGGGGCTATGGCCTCCGCGAGCGCGCGGCCCGGTTCCGAAACACACCGGTTCGCCAGTCTCGCGACGACGGCGGGGAACTCAAGAACGGAAATCGAATGTGAATTCATTGATGTATGAACCTGCCCGTAAAGAGAATGCTTCGCACGGTGAGTCCAGGATGCGATCGCGCCGGGTCAGGTCCATGTTTAGGCGCAGCCGTTGTGGTATGGCTGTCGGCCTCTTGGTGGCTTCGTGCGATCCGGACTGTGCTGCGTGCATGCACACACGTTCCCAGATTATCGATACTGAGACGTACTTTGTTAATATAAGGCGGTATAGAGGAATCGTCAACAATCCGGGCCGTTTTTCCTTCGCCGCCGGCCCGCGCGATCGGTCGATACGGCCGGGTTCAGGCTTCGCAGCCGCTCATCATGAACCCCGCCGCCAGCACGGCCGCCGTCGTCGCCCGCAGGTTCCCGGCACCGAGCGACCCGGCGACGAAACCGGCGCCGATCGCCTCCGCGCGCTCTTCGTCCGTAAAGCCTCCCTCGGGGCCGATCAGGACGAGAACGGTCTCTCCGCGCACCGATCGCAAGAGCGGCTCCCCGCCTGCTTCGCACAGGATCCTGCAATCGCCCGGGAGTGCGAGTGCGTCGCTCCACTCCAGTACGGGCGTGATCCGCATGAGATGCGCGCTGCCCGCGATCTTCATCCCGGTTCGCGCCATCCGGCTCCATCGCTCGGCGCGCGCGCGTCCCCCTGCCCCCCGCGGTACCGACCTGGCCGCGGTAAACGGATGCACAACACGAACACCGATTTCGGCAAGACGGGTGAGAATCTCCTCGAAGTCGCTTCCTTTGTTCGTGGCAATCGCGAGATGCACTTCCGGACTCCGCGGCGGCTCTCGGCCCGGCCTCTCGAGTACATCGGCGCTCAAGCCTTCGGCGCGCCTCGTGACGCGGACCACGGCCGCGTTCCCCTCGCCATCGACGAAGCGCACTTCGGCCTGATCGCTGACGCGAAGGACCCGGGTCAGATGATGCGCCTCGTCGTCGGGCACCGGAAAGGACTGGCGTGCGAGTAGTGCGGGTGGTGCATAGAAGATGCGGTCCGCGCGACCCGGCATGTCAGCTCTTTCCGGGAGGACGGAAGGAATCGTTCCCGCGGACTTCCTCGAGAATGCGGCGCGCTTCCTTGTTCAGCTTTTTCGGGACGTGGATATGTACCCGCACGAGCTGGTCGCCGGAGCCGGAGCCGCGCAGATGAGGGATGCCTTTGCCCCGCAGGCGGAAGATCTTGCCTGAGGGCGTGCCGGCCGGGATGTTCATTTTGACTTTGCCGTCGAGCGTGGCGACCTGAACCGATCCGCCGAGAACGGCCTGATCGAACGAGATGTCGATCTCGGAAAGCACGTCGTCGCCGTGCCGTTCGAGGTGCGCGTGCTCGATCTCTTCGATCAGCACGATGATATCGCCACGGGGGCCGCCGCGCATCCCGACATTCCCCTTGCCGCGGAGCGGGATATAGTTGCCGGACGTGACGCCGGCGGGAATCCGGACCTTGATGGATTCCGTGGTTTCCTTGCGACCTTCCCCCCTGCAGTCGCTGCAGCGATCGCGCAGGATCGTTCCGTCGCCGTGACAATCAGGGCACTCTGCGATGTTCACGAACTGCCCGAGAATCGATCGCTGGACCTGACGCACCTGTCCCTGGCCGCCACATGTCTGGCAGGTGTCCGAGGAGGTGCCCGGTTTCGCGCCGCTTCCTCCGCATGTACCGCAGGGTGAGAGCACTTTGACACGGAGAGTGCGCTCCACGCCGGTCGCCACTTCTTCCAGCGTAAGCTTCAACTGAATCTGGAGGTCCTGTCCGCGTCGAGGACCGCTGCTGCCGCCCCGGGAAGTACCTCCGAACTCGAAATTGCCGAAGCCACCGAAATCACGCATGAACGCGCGCAGCGCATCGGAGATATCGAAGCCGCCGAAGTCGCCGTGGCCGCCCCCCATGCTCGGATCCACGCCGGAGTGTCCGAACTGGTCGTACCGGGATCGCTTCTCTCCGTCGCGCAGGATTTCATACGCCTGCGTGGCTTCCTTGAAGGACTCCTCGGCCGCCGCATCCCCGGGGTTCCGGTCGGGATGGAACTGAAGCGCGAGCTTGCGATACGCCTTCTTGATTTCGTCCGCAGAGGCCCCCCGTTCGACACCGAGAACCTCGTAGTAGTCGCGCTTGCTGCTGGGCAACGAGATCTCCTCTACGCCTTCTTGTTATCGTCTTCGTCGACGACCTCGAAGTCCGCTTCGACAGCCTCGTCCGAGGATTCCCCCGACTCCGTCGATTCGCCTGCGGTCCCCGCTGCTCCTGCGGCGCCTGCGGCGCCGGCTGCGCCGCCGCCGTCCTGAGTCTGCTGAGCGTAGATCTGTTCCGCGAGCTTGTGGGAAGCGGCCTCGAGCGACTCCATCTTCGTTTTCATCTGCGCCGCGTCCCCGCCGTCGATCGCGCCTTTCAGGTCGCTCAGCGCGTTCTCGATCTGGCCGCGGGCCTCGGCGTCGACCTTGTCGCCGTGCTCCTTCAGGTTCTTCTCGACGGAATAGTACATCTGATCGGCCTTGTTTCTCGTTTCGACCGACTCCCGCTTCGCCTTGTCTTCGGTTTCGTGCTCTTCCGCGTCGCGCACCATCTTGTTCACTTCGTCGTCGGAGAGTCCGCTCGAAGCCTGGATCTTGATCTTCTGCTCCTTGCCGGTGCCGAGATCTTTCGCGAATACGTGCACGATCCCGTTGGCGTCGATGTCGAACGTGACTTCGATCTGGGGCACGCCGCGAGGCGCCGCCGGGATGCCGACGAGATCGAAGCGTCCGAGCGTGCGGTTGTCGACCGCCATTTCACGCTCGCCCTGCAGTACGTGAATGCTCACGGCCTGCTGGTTGTCGGCCGCGGTCGAGAAGGACTGGCTCTTCTTCGTCGGAATCGTCGTGTTGCGCTCGATGAGCTTCGTCATGACGCCGCCGAGCGTTTCGATACCGAGCGAGAGAGGCGTGACGTCGAGAAGAAGCACGTCTTTCACGTCGCCCGCGAGCACGCCGCCCTGGATCGCGGCGCCGACCGCCACGACTTCATCGGGGTTCACGCCCTTGTGCGGCTCTTTCCCGAAGAAGGCCTTCACTTTTTCGTAGACGGCCGGGATACGCGTGGATCCACCGACCAGGATGACTTCGTCGATGTCGTTCGCGGTCATGCCGGCATCGGCGAGCGCGCGCTTGCAGGGCTCGATCGTCCGCCCCACGAGGGCTTCCGTAAGCGAGTCGAACTGAGCGCGCGTGATCGTGACATCGAGGTGTTTGGGACCCGATTGATCGGCCGTAATGAACGGGAGGTTCACGTTCGTCTGCATCGTCGAGGAGAGTTCGATCTTGGCCTTTTCCGCCGCTTCCTTGAGGCGCTGCAGGGCCATCTTGTCGCTGCGGATATCGATGCCGTTCTGCTTCTTGAATTCATCCGCGAGGTGGTCGATCAGGCGCTGATCGAAATCATCCCCGCCCAGGTGGGTGTCCCCGTTCGTGGCCTTCACTTCGAAGACGCCGTCGCCGAGTTCGAGAATCGAAATGTCGAAAGTACCGCCGCCGAGATCGAACACGGCGATTTTCTCTTCTTTCTTGTCCTTGTCGAGACCGTACGCGAGAGACGCCGCGGTCGGCTCGTTGATGATTCGCTTTACGTCGAGACCCGCGATCCGGCCCGCGTCCTTGGTGGCCTGGCGCTGCGAGTCGTTGAAGTAGGCCGGTACCGTAATCACGGCTTCCGTGACTTCCTCGCCGAGATAGTCTTCCGCCGCCTTCTTCAGATACTGAAGAATCATCGCCGAGATTTCCGGCGGGGCGTGCTCCTTGTCGGTATTGCTGATGTGGACGCGCAGGTCGCCGTTGTCGGCTTCGCGCAGCGTGTACGGGACGATCTTCATTTCCTCGCGCACTTCACCGAGCTTCCGCCCCATGAACCGCTTGATGGATGAAACGGTGTTTTCCGGGTTCGTGACGGCCTGCCGTTTCGCGACCTGGCCCACGAGACGCTCCCCGTCCTTTGTGAATGCGACGATCGAAGGCGTCGTCCGTCCGCCCTCGGCGTTCTGAATGACTTTGGCTTCGCCGTCTTCGACGACGGCAACGACAGAGTTGGTCGTTCCGAGATCGATTCCGATTACTTTCCCCATCTTCGAACTCCTCTCCTATCAAACGTCAGCCCGTGCTGTTTTGAATTCTCGCTACTTGCTTTCGGCGGGCTCTTCCGCGGCCGGCTGATTCACCATGACCTGTGCCGTCCTCAGAAGTTCGCCGCGATACCGGTACCCTTTGCGAATCTCACCGACCACTTCGTTCTCCGGTTTCCCCGGGACGGAAAGGGTCGTGAGCGCTTCCATCGAATTGGGATCGAACATCTGACCGATCGCCGAGAACGCTTCGATCCCGAGCGACTCGAGCGCATGCTGAAACTTGTCGTAGATCATCTGAAC
>JABDJQ010000534.1 GCA_013002425.1 Gemmatimonadota bacterium | reverse complement strand
GTCGTAGGATGCCCAGAAAAAAGTATAAGAAGAAGTTCGAACTGAAGCCGGATCCGATGTGCGGCAACCTGACCGTCGCGAAGTTCATCAATAACCTGATGTACGGCGGGAAGAAG
Organism: Gemmatimonadota bacterium; assembly: GCA_013002425.1. Classification (GTDB taxonomy): domain Bacteria; phylum Orphanbacterota; class Orphanbacteria; order Orphanbacterales; family Orphanbacteraceae; genus JABDJQ01. The sequence continues at coordinate 3,356 of JABDJQ010000534.1, read as the reverse complement.
AGCACGGCCGAGGGAATCGTCTACGGTTCGTTCAAGATTATCGAAGAGCGCACGGGCCAGACCGGCCTCGCGATCTTCAAGATGGCCCTTACGAACGCGAAGCCCGTGGTGGAAGTGAAGTCACGGCGCGTCGGGGGCGCTACTTATCAGGTCCCGGTCGAAGTGCGGCCCGAGCGCCGTACGTCGCTCGCGATGCGCTGGATCATCGGGTTTGCGAAGGCCCGCTCGGAGAAGTCGATGGAAGAACGTCTGGCTGCCGAGTTGATCGCCGCATCGAAACGGGAAGGGAACACGATCAAGAAGCGGGAAGACACGCACCGTATGGCCGAGGCGAACAAAGCCTTCGCCCACTACCGCTGGTAGGCGTCTCTTACGTTTTTGTTTCGCGCGTTCCTTACAATCGACCACGAGACGTTCGACGTCCGTTCCAGTCGAGGCGAGAGTGAGAAGGATTCATGAGTCGGGATTATCCGCTAGACAGAGTGCGGAACATCGGCATCATGGCGCACATCGATGCCGGCAAGACGACAACGACTGAGCGGATCCTTTTCTATACAGGCCGGCTTCATCGCATGGGCGAGGTTCACGACGGAACCGCCACGATGGACTGGATGGACCTGGAGCGTGAACGCGGAATCACGATTACTTCGGCAGCAACGACCAGTCACTGGCACGACTGCAGAATCAATATTATCGACACGCCCGGTCACGTCGACTTCACGGTCGAGGTGGAACGATCACTCCGGGTGTTGGACGGCGCGGTTGCCGTCTTCTGTTCGGTCGGCGGCGTAGAGCCGCAGTCCGAAACGGTCTGGCGGCAGGCCGACAAATATGAAGTTCCCCGGATCGCGTTCGTCAACAAGATGGACCGGACAGGGGCCGACTTCTTCAACGTCCTGCAGATGCTGCGGGAAAAGCTGGGCGCCCACGCGGTGCCTCTACAGCTTCCGGTTGGAGAAGGCGAGGAATTTCGGGGTCTGATCGACCTCGTGCGGATGAAGTTCCTTGTATGGGACATTGAGTCGCTCGGCGTGCAGTTCCGGGAGGAAGAAATTCCCGGAGAACACCGATCGAGCGCGGAGGAGGCACGGAACGAGCTGATCGATGCCGTTTCGGAGTACGACGACCAATTTACCGAGAAGTATCTCGAAGGTCGTGAGCTGACAGAAGAGGATTTCCATCGCGCGATTCGCGCGGGAACTCTGTCCGGGGGTTTCTTCCCGGTCCTGCTCGGCACTGCTCTGAAAAACGCTGGTATCCAAAAGCTTCTCGACGCTATCGTCGCGTACCTGCCTTCGCCTCTCGATGTACCGCCAGTACAAGGTCTGAATCCGAACACGAATAAAGAAGAAAGCCGGAAGCCGAGCGACAAGGAACCTTTCGCGGCTCTGAGTTTCAAGGTGGCGGCCGACGCGTATGTCGGCAAGCTGAACTACTTCCGGGTTTACTCCGGGTCGCTCAAAGTCGGCGAACAGGTCGTCAACGCGCGCACCGGAAAAAAAGAGCGGGTCGGTCGCATCCTTCTGATGCACGCCAACAAGCGCGAGGAGATTCCGGAGATTTTCTCCGGGGAGATCGCAGCCGCCGTGGGCCTCAAGGCCGTGGCGACGGGCGACACTCTCGCCGACCCGAGACGACCGATCGTGCTCGAGTCGATGACCTTTCCGAATCCGGTCATCAGCGTGGCGATCGAAGCGAAGACCGGGGGCGACGAGGCGAAACTGATCGCCGCTCTCGAACGGCTCGCGGAAGAGGACCCGACGTTTCGACACTTCGTCGACGACGAAACGGGCCAGACGATCATCTCGGGTATGGGTGAGCTTCATCTCGAAGTCATCACGAGCCGGATGAAGCGCGAGTTCAAGGTCGACGCGAATGTCGGGAAGCCGCAGGTCGCGTATCGGGAGACGATTCGCACGAAGGCGCGCGGCGAGCACAGATTCGAGCGGGAAACGGGTGGCCGGGGCCACTTCGGACACGTGATCCTCGAGGTCGAACCGAGCGTGAACGGCGCGGACTTCGAATTCGAGAATCGGGTGTTACCGGAGACGATCCCGGCGCAGTTCATCCCCTTCATCGAGAAGGGGGCGAAGAACTCGATGGGAAGCGGAGTGATCGCGGGTTACGAACTGATGGGGATTCGCGTGAGTCTCGTCGGCGGTTCGTTCCACGAAATCGATTCCTCCGACCTCGCGTTCGAAACCGCGGCGGCCATGGCTTTTCATGACGCCACGGCGAAGGCGCACCCGGTATTGCTCGAGCCGACGATGGAAGTGGAAGTCGTCGTGCCGGAAGATTTCGTGGGCGCCGTGATCGGCGACCTGAACGGCCGGCGCGGACAGATAAACGGCACGGAACAGCGGGCGGACGCGAAAGTGATCACGGCCCATGTGCCACTCGTCGAGATGTTCGGTTACGCCACGGCGATTCGGTCGCTGACACAGGGCCGGGCGAGCCACTCGATGCAGTTTCTGAAATACGAAGAAGTGCCGAAGCGGATCGCCGAAGAAATGGTAGCCCGCATGCGAGGATACTCGTGATCCAACCGGGCTCGCGTCCGGTCACTCTCCTTCTCCTGGGCCATGTAGACCACGGGAAGAGCACTTTACTTCGCACGATGCTCGGACTGCCCCGCGAAAGCGGGAGCGCCGGGCCCGACCCGCGCGATCTGGCCGAGACGGAGATTCCACTCGGCTGGGGGCTCGCGCACAGAAGGGTCGAACGGATCGTGCAGACCGCGCGCCGCGAGTACCGGGTGATCGATTGCCCGGGACATCAGGACGCGGTCAAGGCGATCGCGACGGGCGCGTCGCGGCCTGACGCAGCGCTTCTTATAGTAAGCGCGGTCGACGGTCCACTCGCTCAGACACGGGAACAACTCCTCCTCGCCGGGGAGGCGGGCATCGAGCTCGCGGCCGTGTTCCTGAGCAAGGTCGACGCGACTTCGTCCGCTTCGGACGCGACTTCGTCCGCTTCGGACGGCGGCGTGGTCGACCGGGTGGAGAAGGAAGTACGCGACCTTCTTCGCGATTGCGGCCACGACGGTGATCGGGGGGCCCTCGGGTCCGTGCCGATCGTGCGTGGCTCGGCGATGAGCGAATCGTCCGTTTCGACCCTGGTCGGAGCATTGGACGAGCGGATCGCGGATCCGCCGCCGGAAGAAGGACCGTTCCTCTTCCGTGTCGATTCGGTCGTCGCGGATCCCGAAAGGGGGCTCGTTGCGACGGGTTTCGTTCTTCGGGGCGTGATCGGCGCGGGGCAGGCGGTCGAGGCGATCGGCTTCTCCCGCGAAGCGCCGCAGGCGTTCGTGGTCGGTCGGGTCGAAAGCGGCCGGCATCGACAGAAACGGGCCCGCG
>JABDJQ010000516.1 GCA_013002425.1 Gemmatimonadota bacterium | reverse complement strand
GCTCACGATCGAGGGAGTGACGGCACTGACCGGAGAGAGTGCCGTCACTCCCTCGATCGTGAGCACGTCCGTGCCGATTCCCGTGATCCTGCCGCCCCTCGCGACGAGGAACTCGCACAGCGCCTCGATCTCGGGTTCCTGCGCGGCGTTTCGAATCGTGGTTTTTCCCTCGGCAAGCACGGCGGCCATGACGGCGTTCCCGGTGGCTCCAACGGACGAGATCCGGAAGTCGATCTCGTTTCCGCGCAGGGGCGCGCCGCGGGCCACGATGACACCGTGATCGAGCGAAATGCGCGCGCCCAGCTTCTCCATGGCATGCAGATGAAGGTCGATCGGACGCGGCCCCCATGCGCAGCCGCCCGGGAGCGAAACGCGCGCATGGCCGAACCGCCCGAGCAGCGGCCCGAGCACGTAGACCGAAGCGCGCATCGTACGCACGAGATCGTAGTGCGCCTCGTTCGGAACCGCGCGCGTCGAGTCGATATGGAGCGTGCTTCCGTCGCGCACGACATGAACGCCGAGCGTGCGGAGGAGCGAGGAGAGCGTGGTCACGTCGCGGAGAACCGGCACGTTCGTGAGCGTGTATTCGCCCGGCGCGAGCAGCGTGGCGCACAGCATCGGGAGCACCGCGTTCTTCGATCCGGAGATCGAAACGGTTCCGCGCAGCCGCACGCCTCCTTCGATTCGAAACGCGTCCATTGCCTAGGCCTCCTTCTTCGCGAGAAGAACGCGATCGTGGCCGCCGTAGTCCTTGCGGACACGAGTTTCGCCGAACGCGCTTTCACCCAGGATCGAACGGATACCGGCGCTCACACCGTCACTGATCTCGAGAAGAAGCGCGCCGCCGGGCAGAAGCGCGTCGTATGCGAGAGGGATCAACTCCCGATAGACATCGAGTCCGTCGGCCCCTCCATCGAGAGCGAGGGCAGGATCGTACTCGCGCACCTCGGCGGCGAGCGTCGCGATTTCTTTCGTCATGACGTACGGCGGATTGGCTGTCAGCAGGCGATAAGTATCTCGATGGTCTCGCAGGTACACACCCAGCGGGGAGTGAATCCGTTCCAGTCGATCCAGAACACCGTGTCGCTCCGCGTTGACGCCGGCGTTTTCGATCGCCTCCTCCGATGCGTCGACCGCATCGAAGCGCACGAAAGCGGGGCTCTTGCTGAGCAGCGTCACGGGGATGATGCCCGTGCCCGTGCAGACGTCGCAGGCGCGCCACTCTCCCTCCCACTCCGCGGGGATCAGATTGCGCGCCTCGTCGATCAGGAGTTCGGTTTCGGGGCGCGGGATGAAGACGCCCGGTTGAATCGTCATCCCGAGACCGTAGAACTCGGCCTCGCCCGTGATGCGCTGCACCGGTTCGCCCTTCGCGCGGGCGCGCACCATTTCGCGATAGCGGTTGACTTCAGCGGTTTCGAGCGCGCGCTCGAACCCGGCGTACAGTTCGATCCGCCGGCATTGCAGAACGTGCGAAAGCAGGATCTCGGCATCAACGCGCGCGTTCTCGAGCCCCTTCGACTCGAAAAACGCCGCCGTCGTCTTGAGAAGATCGATCGGCGTCCATCGCTTCGTCTCCGTCATGCGTTCGTCGCTTGGAGCAGCTCTTCCTGGTGCGCCATTTCGAGCGCCTCCACCAGTTCGTCGAGCGAACCGTCCAGCACCTGCGGGAGCTTGTGAAGGGTGAGGTGGATACGAT
>JABDJQ010000471.1 GCA_013002425.1 Gemmatimonadota bacterium | reverse complement strand
CGATATGGTAGTAGCACATGACCGCTTCGAAATCGTCGTCGGCGCGCGTCGTGATCCAGTCGTCGGGATCGGAACGCGTCGGCACTCCCGTGGCGGGCGATTCGTCGTCCACGATCTGCGCGAACTCGCCGCTGAGTCGCCACGGCTGGCCGCTCCCCGGCGTATCGAGCCCGAACAGATCCACCTCGCGATACGATCCGTTGAACTGCGGACCGTCGAGGTCGTCGTCATCGTCGATCAGGAGATCCTGCAATGCCACGATCGGGTTCGGCGTCCAGACGCGGCCCGTGCCGGTCGCGCGCCATCTGCGATCGTGGCGGCGAATCTCTTCGCCGGTCACGCCGTCGATCCAGATCTCCCAGTCCCCCAGCGGCTCATCGGTGAAGTAGCGGATCTCCCAGACCGGAACGAGGGCGCCGTCACGGTCGACCAGAATCGCGCGGCTCGTAGACTCGCCGGGACGCTTCCCGGCGCCGAAGTGCGCGTTCTCGGCGGCCGTTCTGTCGATCACGCGCTTCGCGGGCGACGGAAGCGCCGCGGGATCGAGCCCGCACGAAATCGAAAGCACGCCGCCCTCTTTCGTCATGTGAACGGAAACGCCCCCGGGCGCGACGAGCGTTCCGTCGATCACCCGGTCGTAACGAACGTGCGTAGAGCCGAGACCCTCGCGCACTTCACGCACGCGAAACTCGGGCGCCGTTTTCGCGAATCCGAGCGAAGCCGCCCAGTCGAGGAGCGCCGCGTCGGCAATGGCGGTCGCGCTTGCTCCGCGAAGCTTGCCGGCAGCGTCACGCGACGGATATGCCCACCGCGGGATTCCACTCCCCTCCTCGCGCAGCACTTTCCAGCCGGCTTCCATCCCGGCCGTCATGGGCGGATCGAGAGCCATGGCCTCTTTGGAGACGACCTCGTCTCCGCGATGGGCCGGCGTGACGCACGGAGTGGCGCAGAGCGCCAGAATGATGCCGCATGTAAAAAGAAAGGGTCGCATAACGTCCAATGTAATCGCGGGAATGCTCCGGGTCAACGGAAGGGATCGGGAGTGGCGGCAATGGCCGGACACGGCCACATCAGTCGCTTTCTTCGATCGAACGCAGGTGCCGGGCGGCCTCTTCGGGCGGTTTCGGATTGATATAGAACCCGGTGCCCCATTCGAAGCCGGCCACGCGCGTGAGCCGGGGAAGAATCTCGATGTGCCAGTGGAAGTCGTGCACGATGGTCGACCAGTACGACGCCCGCTTCGGCTTCACGCTCGTGTTCGGGGCGTTGTGAATCACATAATTGTACGGCGGATCGTTCAGGCCGACCCGAAGGCGTCGCAGCACGCGCTGCATGATGTCCGCAAGGCCGGCCAGGTCCTCTTCGGTCGTTTCCGTCATGGAGTGCTCGTGATAACGCGGGCCGACGAAGATCTCGTACGGGGATCGACTCGCATACGGCGTGAACGCGACGAAACGATCCGTCAGTTCGACGATGCGCTCGCCGGATTCGATCTCCTGGTCGATGATGTCGCAGAAGATGCAGCGCTCTTTGTCGCGAAAATGCTCGCGCGCGGCCACGAGTTCCATCGCGACCGTTTTCGGCGTGATCGGTGTCGCGATCACCTGGTGATGCGGGTGTTTGAGCGTCGCGCCCGCCGGCCCGCCCTGATTCTTGAACAGGATCACGTATTTGAAACGGTCGTCGCGCATGAGGTCGACCAGACGCTCCTGCAGAACGCGATACAGGCGCGTGGCGTGATCGGGCGCAAGGCCGTCGAACGGAAGGTCGTGCTCCGGGCTCTCGACGACCACTTCGTGCGCGCCGATCCCGGACATCCGGTCGTAGATCCCGATAC
>JABDJQ010000444.1 GCA_013002425.1 Gemmatimonadota bacterium | reverse complement strand
TTCGTCGCCGAGTCCGAACGGCCGCCTTACTCGCTGCTCTATCGCGTTTACGATTCGATCCGCATGAACCCGGTAATCGATACGGTTTACGATCGGATTCGCGATCCGTTCGGCGATCACTCGGAGGAGGCGCCGCACTGGGATCGAGACACGACGGTCTTTCGCGGACAGTGGAGCGAAGCGCGGGATCGCATGCACATCATCAACGAAACGGAAGAGGAGAGGAAAGCGCGGGAAGACTTCGGCGCGCTCGCGTATCTGCGGAGTTACGAGCTTGCGCCGCCCCTCAGCGGCGTGATCCTGCATGACGAAGAGCGTGCGGCGCCCGGGCTCAATTTCTATATGACGGCCGGTGGCCCGAGCGCTTTCCTGATGGACATGGACGGCGAGGTTCTGCACACGTGGACGCTGCCGTTCGAGCAGGCGTTCCCTTCATTTACGGGGAACGTAAGGATCGGGGCCGAGTACTGGCGTTACGCGCATCTCTATGAAGACGGCCGCGTGCTCGCGATCTTCGCCCGACACGGAATCATCATGGTCGACAAGGATTCGCAGCTGATCTGGGCGACCGAAGGGGACTACCATCATGTTACCGATATCGACGAGGACGGCACGATCCTCGTAACCGGGCGGCGCACGACCGAGAAGCCGGAGTGGGACGAGGTCAACAAAGTCTGGGAAGAGGACATCTGCTATCTCGATCCGGAGACGGGCGAACAGTTTCGCAGCTATTCGCTCTATGACGCGATCGACAACTCCCCCTACGAGGCGCTGCGCGATCACAGGCGTGAAGACGACGGCGATCATCTGCACGCCAACACGGTGGAGATACTGGACGGACGATTCGCGAATCGTCATCCCGCGTTTCGCAAAGGGAATCATCTCGTTTCGCTGCGCCATCTCGACACGATCGGCATCGTCGATCCGGAAACCGAGACGCTCGTCTGGGCCTTGACCGGATTGTTCAGCATGCAGCACCGGCCGACGTTTCTCGACGACGGCTCGATCATGGTATTCAGCAACAACAACCCGAGGCGAAACTCGCAGGTCATACAGATCGATCCGCTGACGCAGCAGGTGCTCTGGCTCTACGATGACGACGTATTCTACACGGGGTGCTGCGGAGTGGCGTGGCCGCTCGCGAACGGCAACGTGCTGATTACGGAATCACAGGCCGGGCGCGTGTTCGAAGTGACGCGCGATCATGAAATCGTCTGGGACTTCTACAATCCGGAGCGCCGCGGCGAGAATGACGTCGCGATCGCGTCGGTTTACGAGATGTGCCGGTTCCCGCTCGACTATGCGAGCGCCTGGCTCGACTGACATTGACTTCCGGTGGAGGGTGCGTGAAGAACGCAGAGAAGCCGACCCTCGTCGCAGGCAAGCCAGTGTTTCGACTGACGTGCCGGCGAAAGAGCCGGCTTTCCCCGTAGTTCTTTCGTGCCGAACGGCGAACTAGTTGATCGTGACCTTGGTGGCGGCGAACTGATTGCCGACCACTTTGCCTTCGACCTTCGCGACCTTCGTACCACTGCAGAGACCGTACTGGTGGCAGTCGATCGTGTTGCCCGTAATCAGCATGGGCTTGCCGTCGACCTTCACCGCGGCGTCGCATCCGGTCACGCCGGCCATGTTGTACATGCACTTGCCGCAGCCCACTTCGTGCATACCGGCAGGAATGACGCCGGCCACTTTCTCGGCCGCCGCGTCCGCCGCCCCTGCAACGCGATCGCCGGCGCTTTCCGCCATGTTTTTCGCGTCCGTCATCGTCTTTTCTGCGGCGTCTTTCGTGCCCTCGATCGCGTCGGTCGCAGCGTTCTTCGCGCCTTCGACGGCGTCGCCGGCGAGTTCCTTGGCGTTCTCGCCGACATCGTACCCGGCTTCCTTCGCCGCTTCGGCCGCCTCGCCCGCTTTCTCTTTGGCATTCGCCGCCATCTCTTCCGCCTGTTCCTTCGAACAACCCAGGAATACGACGAGTGAGAGAGCAATCATAATTGTCATCAGCTTTTTCATGGGACCTCCGTGATTTCCCTGGTAAAACACAGCCCCTATCCTGAGTGATCGTACGCCTCGATGGCAATAGAAAACGGGGGTTACAAGCAGCCTGGAATCAGACGCGAGGGGGTTTACGGCTTCCCACTAATTGGGCTAAATTTATGGGACTGAATCACCTAAGGAGTTCGCTTTCTCATGATACGGTCTCTTTTCCGCCACGCATCCATGACCGCCTTCGCCCTCTGCCTGCTCGTTTCGGGCTGCGCGGGGGAGCCGTCCGAATCGGGGCGCTCCCGTCTGGCCGTGCAGGGCGATGAAGAGCCGGCGAGCGCGGAACGCGGCGCGGAACATTACGCGTCTCATTGCGCGCGCTGTCACGGGGCCGACGGCGCCGGAACGGTCGTGTACGAACGATCGATTCAGAAGGCGAAGGGATTCACGGATCTCGTGCAGAAAGGGCATGGCGGGCTGGCCGCTCTTCCGATCTTCACCGACAATCTGCTCGAATCGATCGAAATGCATCTTGCCGTCGTGGAAAGCGCCCCGGAGCTCGCAGTGCCCGAAAAGGCGCGTAAACTGTACGAACGGCATTGCATCGCGTGCCACGGTCCGCAGGGTCTCGGCGGCAGCCTCGCCCCGATCACGATCACGGGCCACCCGGCCATCGCCTCGATCGTCCGGAACGGAGAGGGGGCCATGCCTCCGATCCCGGCTTCCACTCTCTCTGACGCCGATCTCGATCTGATTCAGCGATACCTTCTCTCGATTCGCTAGCGTTCACTCCGATCGACAATCATTCGAGGGCTGGTTCATCGACCGACCCGGTAGATGTCGAATGTCTCGAGCGAGCGATCGTCCCCTGACTCAAGAAGATACGGAAGCGCCGGAACCGTGAGGCAGTAAAATGTCTCGCCCGGTCCGATCGTCGGCCGCAGCGGAACGCGCGCATCATATATCCAGCGATCGATCCTCCTGACGCGCGCCAGCATCCCCTCGGGGGGATGGCCTTTGTGCACACGCTTCGGGACGACGACGATCTCTCCCGCGCCTGGCCCCGCTCCGGATTTCGAAATCTGTCGGAGATTCGCATTGTCGGCATAGAACTGCCATCCCCAGTGCCCCGCGTACCAGACGACTTCGCCCGGATACGATGTTCGCAC
>JABDJQ010000426.1 GCA_013002425.1 Gemmatimonadota bacterium | reverse complement strand
CAGTAGTGGATCGCCTGATGGATGCTTGCGGGCCCGAACGCCTCCCCTGCATGCACCGTCACGTTCTGGTTTGCGTTCAACACGCGGTAGAATGCTTCTTTGTGCTTCTTGGCCGGATAATCCTTCTCCTGCCCCGCGAGGTCGAACGCGACGACCCCCTCCCCCATGTAAGCGACGGCGGCGTCGGCGAGCTCTAGCGAGCGTTTCGCGGAAAGATGCCGCATGCCGCAGAGGATGATGCCGGTCTTGATGCGGTATTTCGCTTCGGCCTTGTGGAGCCCCGTAAGTACGGCATCGACCGTGTCCTGAATCGTAAGCCCGTTGGCGAGGTGAAGGAGCGGTGAGTACCGCACCTCCATGTAACGCACGTTCTCCTTCGCCGCGTCCTCGGCGAGTTCATACGCGACGCGTGCGAGCGCGTCGAACGTCTGGAGTACGCGCAGCGTGATGTCGAACGACTTCAAGTAGTCGCCGAGGTTCTTCACCTTCGCATCGACAACGACTTTCTTCTTCAGAGCCTGCGCGGACGAAGCGCCCAGTTTGACGCCCTGCGTCTTCGCGAGCTGCCAGAGCGTGTTCACGCGGATAGAGCCGTCGAGATGGACGTGCAGGTCTGCTTTCGGGAAACGCTTGAGGTAAGAAGTGGAAAACTGTTTCCACTCGTCCGCCTGATTGTAGAGCCGTTTCGTTCGTTTAGGCATCGTTCGATTCTCTCCCCTCGAGGCGCGTGATCTTGTCGACACGCTTCTGGTGCCTGCCTCCCCCGAACGGTTCGGAAAGCCAGATTCTGACGATTCGACGCGCCTGGCCGACCGGCACGAGACCGGCGCCCAGGCAGAGTACGTTCGCATCATTATGCTCGCGGCTGTTCTTCGCCGAACGGTCGTCGTGACACACGGCGGCCCGCGCGCCGGCGATTCGATTCGCCGCCATGCACGAGCCTATGCCGGCGCCGTCGATGGCGATGCCGCGGGTAGCCTTCCCTTCGGCCACGCGCCGCGCAACCGCTTCTGCGATATCCGGGTAGTCTACGGGATTCGTCGAAAACGCGCCGCAATCGATTACGCGGGCGCCGAGCTCCTCCTCGAGGTAACGAATCAGAGCTTCTTTCATGCGGAAGCCGCCGTGATCGGCCCCGATCGCGACGGTTTGTGCGCCCGGGTTCACGAGACTTTGGCGACGTCGACTTCGCCCGGGGCAAAACAGTGGCGGCAGCGCGGCTCGTAGATCGATTCGTCTCCGATCAGCACACGCTCGTCGGAGCGCACGAGGCGCTGCGACCGGCTGCCGGGGCCTCCGCACTGCATGCAGACCGCGAGCACTTTCGTGACTTCGTCCGCCGTCGCCATGAGCTGCGGCATGGGGTCGAACGGATTGCCGAGGTAGTCGAGGTCTAGGCCGGCGGCGATCACGCGCAGGCCGCGGAGCGAGAGGGCGTTGCAGAGTTCGACGACATACCCGTCGAAGAACTGGGCTTCGTCGATGCCGACAACGGACGTTCCCGGCTCGATCAACGCTTCGATCTCTCTCGCCGACTCCACAGTAACGCTCGATATTCGTCTCGCATCGTGCGAGCGGATCTCTCCGTTCTTCTCCCCGTCCCAGCGGTCGTCGATCGCGGGTTTGAACGCCTGCACTTTCAGCTTGGCGTAGACGGCGCGCCGAAGGCGCCGGATCAGTTCTTCGCTTTTGCCGCTGAACATGCAGCCGGCGATGACTTCGAGCGTTCCGGGTCGGGCTGAGATCAGATCCAAGCGAGCGGCTCCTTTTTCTCGGATGGGTGGTGTTTGTTGATCGGGCTGCATGGTAGCAAAGGGGGCGCGGGAGCCGCAAGTTGAAAGGGTTCCCTTGTGCGAACGAACCGCCCCGTGCTATTGCTTCGGCTATGAACGCAGCGTCAGGAAAATCACTGCTGGTCGGGATCGCGGGCGGCGCGAGCGCGGGCAAGACGACTTTCGTGAAGCGTGTCGCGAAGGAGCTCGGCCATGATCAGGCGCTCATTCTGCCGGAAGAGTCGTACTATTACGACCGCTCCGGGCTTCCGGAAGAGGAGCGGCGCGCGATCAACTTCGATCATCCGGACTCGATCGATTTCGAACGGATGACCGCGCATCTTACGGATCTCCGAAGCGGAAAGGCCGTGCCTCACTTCACGTATCGCCGCGACGAATGCAGGCGGATCGAAGGCGACGATCACGTGGAGCCGAAGCGCGTCGTGCTCGTCGCCGGCATTCTCGTGCTGGCCACGGAGATCATCCGCGAGATGCTCGACGTCAAGATCTATATCGACGCGGATTCCGATCTGCGTTTCCTGCGGCGCCTGCAGACGAAGCTCGCGAGCGACCCGGCTTCGTTCGAGGTGATCTGCGAAGATTACATGACGAAAGTGAAACCCATGCACCTTCGCCACGTTTCGGCGTCGAGGATATACGCGGACGTAATCGTTCCCGAGGGCGGGCAG
>JABDJQ010000422.1 GCA_013002425.1 Gemmatimonadota bacterium | reverse complement strand
CGATCACACCGTCGGATCACCCGGACGAACCGCCGGGCGCCGAATGGTTCGAGGTGGATTCGTTCGTCGAGCTCCAGGTGACGATCGACGACCCGGGCCAGTCGGACGGCTCCGGCCGGCTCTTTCTCGAAGTGAAGACGCCCCAGACCTTTCTGGTGGCGGCGGATCCACTCTCGCCCGGAGACTGGGGGCTCGTGCGCCAGATCGACCGCGCGCCGCTCGCCCCGAAAGCCGCAGGCGAGGCGGCGACCCAGGAGGCGACCTGGAGCGATCTCAAGGGCCTCTTCCGCTGAAACGCCGGTTTCGGCCTTCATTTCGGGCCGCGCGCCCCCATTCCGCCACCTTCCGGCTTGACTTAATCCACACCCGATTCCTAGACTCATGGTCTTTGCGTGACCATGCTTGAACGGGTCGCGCCACCGAGCGAATAGCCTGCAAGGAGCCGACCGATGAGGACAGCCCTGGTCGCGGCCTGGCTGTCTCTTTTTGTGGGGGGGATCGGACCCGGTCCGGTCTTCGGAGAGCCCGCAGCCGGCACGCAACAGCAAGAGACAACGGGCGAGATCGCGATCGTCGTAGACGACTTCGGCTATTTCATGAACGAAACCGTTCACGGTTTTCTCGCGCTCGACATTCCGGTCACGATTTCGGTGATCCCGAGCCTGCGCTACTCGTCGCGCATTGCGGACGCGGCATGGGCATCGGACAAGGAAGTCATGGCGCACATTCCGATGGAACCGATCGACTACCCGGCGAAGAATCCGGGCGGTTCGGCGCTCTTCGTGAAGTATGACGACGCGGAACTGCGGGGGCGCATCGTCGCCGCGCTCGATTCGTATCCGCGCTTCGTCGGTGTGAACAATCATATGGGGTCGCGCGCGATGCAGGATCCGCGGCTTCTCGGCATCCTGATGAAGGAGATCGAGGGGCGGGGGCTCTTCTTCGTCGACTCGAAGACGATACCGGGCGAACGCCCGCGCACGATCGCGAGAGATCACGGTGTGCGCTTCGGCGAGAATCGCCTGTTCTGGGACACGGGCTTCAGTACGCCCGATGAGATACGCACGAATCTCGACCGGCTCGCGCAGATCGCGCGGCGGGGCGGGCGTGCCATTGCGATCGGTCATCCGCGGGCGGTATCGCTCGCGATCCTGAAAGAAAAGCTTCCCGAGCTGAAGAAGCTCGGTATCCGGTTCGTAAAGGTGAGCGAAATCGTTCACTGAACCGGCACGGAATCCACGCTGGAGGACACACAACGGATGGGTAAGAACCGTTTCCAAGTATTGCTGGTGATTGCGGCACTCGTGCTCGCCGGCTTCTACCTCTACCCGACGCTTCGGCTTATCACGCTGTCGCCGGAGGCGAAAGAGGCGATGGACGCCGACGCTCTCGCGTCGCTTCGATCGAAGGCGTTGCGCCTGGGGCTCGATCTCCAGGGCGGAATGCACCTCGTGATGGAAGTTGACAAATCGGAGCTCAGCGAAGACGAAGCCGAGGACGCGCTCGACCGCGCGCTCGAGGTGATTCGCAATCGCGTCGATCAGTTCGGCGTCTCGGAGCCGTCGATTCAGAAGCAGGGCGAGAACCGTATTCTCGTGCAGCTTCCGGGCGTGCAGGACGCGCATCAGGCGAAGGAGCTGATCGGCCAGACCGCGCAGCTCGAATTCATGATGCTGCGATCGGCCGCGGACTTCACCGAAACGCTGCGCCGCGTCGACGAAGTGCTTTATTCGCGAAGCGAGGCGGGCAGGAAGGCGGCGGAGGAAGCGCTGACGGAAGAGACGGGTGACGAGGCGGCCGCGAGCGAAAGCGACACTGCTGCCGACGCCGCCGACGATCTGTTCGCCCAGCCCGATCCGGTGGACGACCCGCTCGCGCAGACGCCGCTGACCTCGAAGCTCCGCTTCATTCAGGGCTCGGACCAGGATCAGGCGTGGGTGGCGGAAGAGGACATGATCTACGTCGAGTCGACGCTGAACGACCCGGCCGTGAAAGGCGTGATGCCGTTCGGCACGAAGTTCGCATTCGGCCGCGAATGGCAGCTGTTCCAGGACGGCACGCGCATGAAGCCGCTCTATCTGTTGACGGACCGCGCCGAGCTTACGGGCGCTTCGATCGCCAACGCGCAGGTGCAGCTCGGGCTCGACGCGAGCTACCCGAATCAGCCGGGAGTCGCGCTCACGATGACCCCGGAGGGCGCGCACGAATTCGCGACGCTTACGGAGAACAACATCGGACGGCGCCTCGCCATCGTGCTCGACGGCAACGTGCAGTCCGCGCCCGGCATTCGCAATCGCATTCCTCGCGGCAACGCGTCGATCACGGGCGGCTTCGACATGGAGAACGCCTCCCTGCTCTCGATCGTGCTGCGCGCCGGGGCGCTTCCCGCGCCTCTCGAAATCGTCGAAGAGCGCACGGGGGGGCCGTCGCTCGGACGCGACTCGATTCAGCAGGGCGTCCGCGCGGCGCTGCTCGGCATCTGCCTCGTCGCCGTGTTCATGATCATCTATTACAGAGCATCAGGCATCCTCGCGGATCTCGCGCTGGCGCTGAACCTCGTGTTCATCATGGCGGTCATGGCGGGGCTCAAGGCCACGCTCACGCTGCCCGGGATCGCCGGCGTGATTCTCACGATCGGGATGGCGGTCGACGCGAA
>JABDJQ010000413.1 GCA_013002425.1 Gemmatimonadota bacterium | reverse complement strand
TTTCCATGTTCGGCGTAAGGTGGACGTCCATGCGGCGCTCCGGGTTCCGTGATCGGATACAATGAAGAAGATACCGAACCGGAGTGGGGCGAACAAGGACAAAGTTAGGCCCGCCTAATAGATTCTGTAAATATAGAAGGCGCCGTTCGATAGGCCATCCGGATTCGGCCCGGGAGGCTCCCCGGCGGCCTTGACCCGGGGGCGGGCCCCTTGACGCACGGTCACAACGGACAGACCTTTTCGTAAGGTGACCTGAGGAGAGCACCCACCCCTGTCATTCGTGGAGAGTTCGGCATGAGCAACAATCCGATTCGATTTCTGGCAATAGCGGTTTCGACGGTCGCCCTGATCGCGGGCCTTTCGATGATCGCGAAAAAGGGGACGGCGCAGGAGACGGGGGCAGGCGACAGGGGCGCGACGGTGAAGCCGGGCCTCGGCGCTGACCGCACCCCGGGCGCGTGGCGTTCGTTCACGAAACCGTCCGATGACGAGCTGCGCAAAGCCCTGACCGATCTTGAATACCGGGTGACGCAGCAGGACGGCACGGAGCGGGCGTTTCAAAACGTATACTGGAACAACAAGCAGGCCGGCATCTACGTCGATGTCGTGTCGGGCGAACCGCTCTTCAGCTCGCGGGACAAGTTCCGGTCGGGCACGGGGTGGCCGAGCTTCACGAAGCCGCTCGTGGACGACCTCGTCATCGAACGGCAGGACCCGATGTATATGGCGCGCGTGATGGAAGTGCGTTCGAAACTCGCGGACTCGCACCTCGGGCACGTGTTCGAAGACGGGCCGGAACCGACCGGTTTGCGTTACTGTATCAATTCGGCGGCCCTCGATTTCATTCCCGCTTCGCAGCTGGGCGCCCGCGGGTACGGGGAGTTCGCCATGATGTTTCCGGACGAAGAACAGGAGGCCGCGTTGATGACGGACAAGACCGAAACGGCAACGCTGGCCGGCGGATGTTTCTGGGGGATGGAAGACATCCTGCGCGAGATCCCCGGCGTGATCGATACCGAAGTCGGATATACCGGCGGCACGGTCGACAATCCCACTTATCGCGACGTGAGCGGCGGTCGGTCGGGTCACGCGGAATCGATTCAGATTACGTTCGACCCGTCGCGGGTCAGCTACGAAACGCTTCTCGATCACTTCTTCCGCATGCATGATCCCACGACGAAGGATCGCCAGGGGAACGACCGCGGATCGCAGTACCGTTCGGCGATTTTCGTACACGACGATATGCAGCGCGAGACCGCTCGGCGCGTGATCGGGAATGTGGAAGAGGCCGGTTTCTGGAAAAAGCCGATCGTGACCGAAGTCGTCGCGGCCGGGCCGTTTTACAAAGCGGAAGAGTATCACCAGGACTATCTGGAGAAGAATCCGAACGGCTACACGTGCCACTACGTGCGCAACTTCTAGACCGGCGGGAACACGGACAGGCGCCCGCGACTGCGATCTACTCGCGGCGGAACACGCTGAGCCCCGTCTGCAGAATCTCGTCGAAGACATCGCGATAGAACGTGCGAACCACTGCGAAATAGACGAGCCCCCCGAGCGGAACCAGAATGCCGAGTTGCAGCGCTTCGGACGCGCCGGCCGGCAGCGCGAAACGCTGCGCGATGACAAGCGCGGCCGCCATCGCGAGTGAACTCACCGTGGCGGGGACCAGCGCGCCGAGCCACTTCGTGAACGGAAGTTCGATCAGGTTCGCGCCGATTTTGGCGGGAATGAGCGACATGAAAGCGGCGATCGTGACGCCGGTCGCGATGCCGACGACTCCGCGCGGCGCGAAGAACCAGATGAGCGCGACCGTGAGCGGCAGACGAATCACACTCCACCAGAGAATGACGTCGGGCCTTCCCTTCGCGTTCAGAACGGCGCCGTTCGTGCCGAGAATGGCGCGCGCGATTCCGGCGATGCACAGAATGCGGAGCGGCGCGATGACCGGGTCCCAGCCGGGCCCGTAATAGAGGCGCACGAACGGCTCGGCCACGATCATGAGTCCGATCAGCAGCGGCATCGAAACCAGCGCGATCAGCCGCAGCGTCTTCACGAGTCCGACGCCGAAGCGCGGGTTGTCGTCCTGCACGCGGCAGTAAACGGGGAAGAGGACGCGGTTGATCGACTGCGTAAATTCGTACTGCACCTTGTTCGGCATCGATGTCGAGAAATTGTAGAAGCCGAGTTGCGCCGCGTTCAGGAGACGCGCGATCAGGATGGAGTCGACGTTCTTCGAGAAGTAGTCGAAAATGCGCGCGCCCGTCAGATTGATCCCGTACGAAAACAGCTCGCGGAATTTGACCCGGTGAAACGGGAAGACGGCCCGCCACGGGTGGGCGAAGAAACGGTCGATCGAGCTCACGACGGTCTTCGCGAG
>JABDJQ010000811.1 GCA_013002425.1 Gemmatimonadota bacterium | reverse complement strand
CAGGCCGCGCTCGACCATTCGCCGGATCTGCCGATCGCGTACCAGTATATCGCGACCTCGTACATGCTCGAGAAGCGGTGGGATGAAGCGGCCGAGGTCTTCGAGCGCCTGATCGATCTGGGATGGGCCGTCGACGCGAACCGGGGCGAGCTTGCCGTGGCCTTGATCAACGGCCGGCGCATGGGCGAAGCGGCCGAGCAGATCCGGCTCGGGCTGGCCGAGAATCCCGGCGATTCCCGCCTCGCGACCCTCGAGGACGCGATCCGAACCGCGCGGGAGACGGGCAAGGCGGTCAATATCGCGTATACTACGGACCTGATGAATCAATAGCGGCGCCCGCGGCCGCCCCCCGAGCAGAAAGTTTGACGACATGACGATCCGCAGCCGGCTTGCGTCCGAACCCGCCGTCAGAACCGGTTCCCCGGGTGTCGCGATCCCGAAACTGGATATCGAGGCGCTCAAAACGGAGCCCCGCGCCCGCATCGAGGAGCTCGCGACGCTCTGGGCGCAGGCCGCCGCGCTCGGCGACGACGAATCGATCTGCCGCGTCCTGACGCGCTATCTGATGTACGTCGATACGCGCGATCTGAGCCTCACGCCGCACATGCTCATGAACGGCTTCTGGGAGACGTGGATCACGATCGCGGTCGCGCGGCATCTGCGCCCCGGCATGACCGCGGTGGACGTGGGTACGAACAACGGCTACTTCACGCTGCTCATGGCGGACTGCGTGGGCGCCGAGGGCCGCGTGATCGGTTTCGAGCCGAACCCGCGGCTTGCGGAGCTCCTCGCGAAGACGCTGGCCGTGAACGGTTTCTCTTCGCGCACGGCGCTGCATCGGATGGCCGTGCTCGACCGCGTGGTCGAAGGGCTCACGCTCCGCATTCCCGGCGACAACATGGGCGACGGCGCGATCGGGGCGCAAGGCGAGCATATCGCGAACCCGTCGCAAACGTTTCGCTGCGACGGCACCGATCTCGACAGCGCGCTCGCCGAGTGCGACCGCGTCGACTTCGTCAAGGTCGACGCGGAAGGCGTGGAGCCCGAGGTCTGGGCCGGCATGCGGGAAACGCTCGCCCGCAATCCGGAAATCGTCGTCGGGCTCGAGTTTTCTCCCGGCCGCTACGCGGACGAGAGCGCGCTCGTCGACCGTTTCGCCGCGGACGGATTCGCGCTTGCCGAAGTCGGCTTCGACGGCACGATCCAGCCACTCGAAAAGGCGGACCTGCTGGCGCGTGGAGACTGGACTTTTCTCTGGCTGCGGCGCCCCTGAGTCTCGCATTCGGAGCCCGTTCGCGATACACTGGAACGCTGACAGGAGAGCCGCTTGCGGCATAAAGTGATAGCGAGGCAATCTTGAGCGTGCGCGCGATCGGACTTCTGTCCGGCGGACTCGATTCGACACTGGCCGCGAAACTGCTGATGGACCAGGGCGTCGAAGTGCATGCCGTGCACTTCAATACAGGCTTCTGCCTGACCGACAACCCCGACCGAGTGCGACAGAGCCCCGGCGACCTCGTCCGTCATGACGCGCTCCGTGCGGGCGAGCGCCTCGGCATCCCCGTCGAAATGATCGATATCTACGACGAATACTGGGACGTGCTCACGAAGCCGAAACACGGCTACGGCTCGGCCATGAACCCGTGCATCGACTGCCGGGCGAAGATGATTTCGATCGCGCGCCCGCTCATGGAAGACCGGGGCGCGCAGTTTCTGTTTACGGGTGAAGTGCTCGGGCAGCGCCCGATGTCGCAGCACAAAGAAGCGATGAAGACGATCGAGCGCGAAGCCGGCGTGGCGGGGCTGCTGCTCCGGCCGCTTTCGGCGAAGCGTCTCGCGCCCACGATTCCCGAAGTGCGCGGCTGGGTCGATCGCGCGCGGCTCGTTTCGTACGTCGGCCGCACCCGGAAACCGCAGATGGCGATGGCGCGCGAGACCGGGCTCGAAGAATATCCGAGCCCGTCCGGCGGATGCTGTTCGCTCGCGGACAAAGGCTTCGCCACACGCCTGCAGGATCTTTTCGTGCACCGCCCGGGCGGGCGGGAAGAACGCCTCGAGCGCACCGAAATCTATCTGCTGAAAACGGGGCGCCATTTCCGGATCTCGGATGCCGCGAAGC
>JABDJQ010000167.1 GCA_013002425.1 Gemmatimonadota bacterium | reverse complement strand
CCTCTTCTCGTGATCCCGCTTCGCGACCTTCGGGCACGACAAGAAACGGTTCGTCGAGCAGGATCGTTTCGGCGTGTGCCGGTTGCATGCTTCCGCAGAACGTAACGAAGGAAAGCACGAAGAGCGCAAGCCATGCTGCCGGTGTCGGTCGTCGCGCGATCATGGCGACACCAGCCGGACGATCGAGTTCTGCACGACCACGCTCTCGCTCGCGATCGAAAAGCCGGACGGATCCGCGATCACGACGCCCGTGAGTTGCAGGGAATCTTCGAACGTGGGTTCGCCGATGTCGGCTTCGAGATAGAGCACGACGTCGTGGCCGGGCTCGATCGTGTTGACGCTGTCGTCGCTGAACACGATCACGCGCCAGAGCGCGCTTTCATCGAGCGGGTTGTCGCCGAGATTCACGATGGAACTGGAGTCGGCTTCGAGAAAGAGGCGACTGCTTTCGTCTACGACGATCCGGTTCAGGCTCGTGACGAGCCCGGGCGGAAACGCGAGGTCGAACTGAAAACCGCCTACGGGGTCGGGGTTCGCGAGGACGATCGGGATCGCATGGCCGGACGCGCCGCGCTCCGCCCACGTTTCGAGAACCTGCACGCCGTAAAGTGTCGGTGTTTCGGACGGCGTCAGGTAGACACTGAGCGCGCGATTCTCGCCGCGCGCAATGCCGCGCGCCGTGCGCGCCCCCTGCGCCCCCGACTCGGCGAGGCGCTCGATGAAAACGCGGAAATCGCGCGGTTCGTTTCCGATTGCGAGCGTGTAGGTTTCGCTCGCGAGCGCGAAGTCCGATTCCGGTTCGTTCACGAAGAGTGTATCGGCGACAACGGGAAGCGCGCTCTCGAGCGAGTCGTTGCGAATGAACGGGTCGGAGGTCACGTCGTAGATAAGAATGCGAATGTCCGCATCGACAGCGCTTTCGTCTGCGTGGGCGAAGAGTGCGGGGGCTTCCTGGATCACGAACTGCAGCGGCGGCATGCTTCTGTCGATGCCGGCCGGATCGCCGGCGCACCCGAGTACGGTCGACAGCGTCACCGCCGCGGCGAACGTAGTGAAATGACAATGGGGAAAACGCATCACGAAGCCCTCGTACCCTGGGAAGGCGTACAATAAGCGTACCGTCAGGGGACCACGCCCGTCAATCGGTTGCCGCTGCGCGCGTCCCGGAAAGTTGCCGTAAACATGCTATCGGGACGCAACCTTGCAAAGTTGCGCGACGATACGACTAAAAGCGACAGGCATGCGTGAAGATGCTTCCGGATCGTATTGATTCGTCCGAAGCGCGCGCGGATGCGCGAAAAGCAGCGAGAATCGACTTGCAACCGCGAAAAACGGAGTGGTAGCGTTATGGCACATATGAAAACCCGGAAGCTCGCTTGCATGCTGATTCTCGTATTCCCGCTCTTCATCGCGGGATGCGGCGCCGGATATCGCGGCGAAGTGGAGACGAGCATTGCGAACGAAGACTGGGAATCCGCGCTTCCTCATCTGAAGCTCGCGATTGCAGCGAACCCCGAAGACTCCCGGGCATGGCGTGAACTCGGGCGCGTGCGCCTCGGGCTCGGCAAGCCTGACGCGGCGATCGAAGCGCTCACCCGATCCGACGCGATCGACCCCGACAACTCCGAAACTCTCTTGTACATGGGCGCCGCGCATGAAGCGAAGGGCGCGTTCGACACGGCCCGCGGCTGGTACGAAAGCGCCCTCCGCGCGGACGGGCTCTCGTTCGACCAGCGCGCGAAGCTGCGCGTCCGCATCGCGCGCGCGACGCGCGAGTCGCACAAACTGCGCGCGGCCGAGCTCATGAAGCAGCCGAACGAAATCTCGCCGAATACGGTTGCCGTGTACGACTTCACCCCCTCGGACACCACATCTCCCTACGCCGCGCTCTCCAAGGGTCTCGCGGCGATGCTGATCACCGACCTCAGCAACGTCTCATCGATCCGTCTCGTGGAACGGCTTCAGACGCAGGCTCTGGTGCAGGAGATGCAGCGGTCGGCCGGAAGCACGGTCGACGAGGCGACGCGGATTCGCGCCGGGCGCATGCTCGGCGCCGCGCGCTCGGTATCGGGTTCGCTCAATCTCTTCGCCGGCGACGAAGTGGAGGCGCTCTTCTACGTGGTGCGGAACGAGTCGGGCGAGTATGCCGGCACCGGCTCGTCACGGGGGGCGATCGCGGAGGTGCTTCGGCTCGAGAAGGAAATCGCGTACGGCACGATCGAAGGCCTCGGCATCACGCTGACCGACAGCGAACGCGCCAGGATCGGAAAGATCCCGACGACGAGTTTCCCGGCGTTTCTCGCGTTCAGCCAGGGCATCGACCTCGAAGATCGTTACCGGTATCTCGAAGCGCTCCGTAAATACGAACAGGCGGTTCGTCTCGATCCGAATTTCGAAGAAGCCCGGACGCGGCTGACGACCATAAGCGGGACGCAGTCGAACGGCGACTATTCCATGGACACGGATCAGTTCCTGAAGGCGGTGAACACGGGCGGCGGGGCGACACGGATCGGGCCGGACGGTTCGCCCGGCTTGGGCGCAAGACAAGTCGGCTCGACGGCATCCGCCGGCGGATTCGCCGAACGTAATCTGTTCGGAATCGAGCCGGGCAGCGAAAACCAGAACACCGTCATTCCGCCGGTCGGCGCCGGGGCCGGCGGCGCCACGATTACGGTCACCGTGCCGGTTCGATCGCCATGAGGAACAAGCCGAACACCCGATCCGTCTTCTTTTCGCGCGCGCTGGCCGTCCTCTGCGTGCTCGGCGCGTCGTCCGTTCCGTGGGGCGATGCCGGCGCCGCCGGCCCCGAGCTTCAGACCGGCGTCGCGATGCGGTCGTGGTCGATCGACTGGGACGACGACGAGGTCGACGTCTCCCAGCTCTCGGTGCCGGTGCTTCTCAAGTCGCCGCTCGGCGCGGACGGTCTCGGCGTCACCCTTTTTATTGCGGGGGCGCGCTCCGAGGTCGACGGCTCCGATCTCGCGAAACTCGGCGCGGCCACGGACACCGAACTCAAGTTCGACTACCTGATGCCGAACGAACGCGTGCTCCTTTCGGGGGGCGCTTCGCTGCCGACGGGCGACACCGAATTCGACGAGGAAGGCGTTGTCGTTTCGCGCGCGGTTTCGAATCAGATCCTCGGGTTTCGTACGAACCGCTACGGAGAGGGGTTCGACTACTTCGGCGACGTCGCGCTCGCGTATCCCGTGAGCCAGACGATCTCGATCGGCGCCGGCGCCGGCTTCCGGTACAAGGGAAAGTACGATTTCGCGCCGGAGACTTCATCCGCGCTGCTCGACTTCGATCCGGGAGAGGAAATCTTCGTCTCCGGCGGCATGAGCTATCTCGGGCGGGAAGGAACGGCCACGACGACCGGGAACATGGACATTACGTTTCGAACTTACGCGGAGGACGAGATCGTCGCGGAGCCGGTATTTCAGGAGGGCGACGAATTCGAAGTGCGTGTAACGGGCTCGCGGCGCGGGGAGCGGTGGAGCGGCGGCGGCATGCTGCGCCTCGTCGATAAATCCGACCACGAGTTCCTGGGCGATTCCGAACTGCTGGCGTTCGGTTCCCCGGTAGAGGACGTGCTTCTCGGGAACGTGACGGCAGGCGTGCTGCAGGTTTCGTTCTCGCTCGGCTTCCGGGTGACGCCCGCGGTCACGCTTACGGCTTTCGCACACTCCTCGCGCTTTCAGGAGGTGGTTGTCGCGGCCCCGTCCGGCGGAGACGACTTGATCCGGCGCGGGAAGGCGGCGGCGCACGAACCGGGCCTTTCGCTTGCCTGGCGCGCGCGCGACGCCTTTACGGTGCATCTGACCGGTTCCGGGCTGCGGGGCTGGGCGGAAGACGGGGATATCACGATCGCCGGTTACGACGTTTCCGCCGGGGTCGCAATCGGCCGCTAGCCGCAAAAATCTCTCAGATCTCAATCGACTACAGATCAACCGTTTATGCCGCGCCTGTCCGGGCGCCGGCCTGCCCC
>JABDJQ010000389.1 GCA_013002425.1 Gemmatimonadota bacterium | reverse complement strand
CCCCTGTTTGTCGGCCCGGGCGCAAGACGTGAAGGAGGAGAAGGCGACCGAACCGGTCGATCTTCCCCAAGGTCCAAAACCAAGGAGAGATGCGGAACATGAAAAAAGCTATCGTATGCGGCATCGCCGCAATTGCGCTCGCGTCGACGGCGCAGGCTCAGGTGATTAACGAACTCATGATCAGCCATGCCGGCACGGATAACCAGGAGTTCGTCGAAATCTGCGCACAGCCGAACGAAGACCTGAGCGGTCTCACGTTCGTCGTGATCGAAGGCGACACCACGTCGAACTACGGCACGATCGATGTTGCGGTCACGCTCGGTACCGCCGGCCCGGACGGATACTACGTCGCCGGTAACACCGCTGTTGCGAATCTGGACCAGGACATCGGCGCCAGCAACGTTCTCGAGAACGGAACGAACACCTTCCTGCTCGTCTCCGGTTTCACCGGCGCGCAGGGTGATGACATCGATGCTGACGGCGACGGCGTTGCCGACGGCTCGATCGGCACGATCGTCGACATCATCGGTCGGAACGACGGCGGCCCGGACTTCGTATACTACGGCGCTCCGCTGATGCCGGCCGACGGCAGCTTCGCGGCTGCCGGCGTTGCCCGTTGCGAAGACTGCACGGGTTCGCTCGACCAGCTGCTCTGCTTCGGCGTCAACAACTGCGATCTCGGCACGGATGGCTACGCGAACATCACGCCGGGCGCTGCCAACCAGTGCGGCGGCTCGACCGCGACGGAAGAAGCCTCCTGGGGCGACGTCAAATCGATGTTCCGGTAGATCCGGTTTTCGATTCGATTCGATTCGAAAGGGCCTCCTTCGGGAGGCCCTTTTTTCATGCCCTCTCGCGCCCTCGCTTTTGACACAGTGCCGGACCAGCGATTAGAGTCGCGGCCATGAACGCAACCGAACGACAGCCGCTCTCCCTCCGAACGCCGGGGCGCCGTGAGAACCTCTTCATGGTTCTCACGGGGATCTTTCTCGGCTCGCTCATCATCGCCAACGTTTTAGTCTTCAAGCTCTGGTCGTTCTTCGGAATCGTACTGATCGCGGGAATCATTCCGTATCCCGTGACGTTTCTCGCGACCGATCTCTTGAGCGAGATCTACGGCCGGAAATGGGCGAGCCGCGTGGTCTGGGCGGGCTTCGTCGCGAGCCTCTGGGTTTTGACGGTGATCGTGATCGCGGGCCGGGTTCCGGCCATTCCCGTCGGCGACCGTACCGTGGAGCAGACCCAGGCGATCTACCAGACGGTCTTCGGAGCCAGCGTCCGCGCGATCGCCGCTTCGATGATCGCCTACCTCGTCGCGCAGCTGATCGACGTGCATCTGTTCCATTTCTGGAGGCGGCTCACGAACGGGAAGCATCTCTGGCTCAGAAACAACGGCTCGACGATTATCAGCCAGCTCGTCGATACGGTTCTCGTGGTCTCGATTCTGTTTGCGGGGCAGATGCCGTTCGAGCAGCTGCTGACGCTGATCGGCGCTTCCTATCTGTTCAAGCTGCTGATTGCGTTGATCGACACGCCGCTTTTCTATCTGGGAGTGGCGATCTGCAGGAGATACGGGATCGAGCCCGCCCCGATCGACGAATGACCGTCAATCCGCGGGGGGGGCGTGGGAGCAGGCGAGAACGGGCGGCATGGCCCGCGGAGGGCGGATGACCCCGGTCACGACCACGCGATCGGAGTCGTATTCGACCGAGCGCACCCGATAGCGGACGTCGTCCATGTCTTCGTCCTGGCCGAGGTAGCGGCGGGTCATCGAAACGAGAGCGTCCCACTCGAGAAACAGCAGGAACTGCTCGTCCTCGTCCGCCTCGGGCCGGGCGTCCAGAATCGACTCGAGCGACAGCGATACGAGCGCGTCGACCGGCCGGCCGAGTACCAGCGGCAGAATACCGGTCTCCGGCCCGATCGGCTTGCTGCAGGTCATCTTGGAGTAAGCGAACCCTGCCAGACGGTCTTCTCCGTCGATTTCGAGCCGAACCTGGGAGGAACTGTCTTCGCAGGGCATGGAAACCGAACCCTTCCGCCGGAAAAGCTCTTTTCCGACCTGTATACGAAGTATGCGGAATAACGATCGAACTTGTAAATCTGAACGGGCAAACCGCTTGACAACATGGCTGCCAATCCAATATACTGCAAACACTTGCTGGAGTACACTCTGATTGCAGCGAAGCAGTACTTACTAGGGGGCCGGCTAACTGTCGGCAAGGGGTGAGCTTATGAAGTCTATGATATGGGGGGCCGTCATTGCGGCCTGTCTTTTAATTTCCATGAACGCATCCGCTGACGTGATTGAAGTGAACCAGGTTGGCCTGATGTTCATACCCAGCGAAGTCGTGATTCAGCAGGGCGACACGGTCCGCTGGATCTGGGCCGACGGGGCCCATACGGTTACGAGCGGCGCCGGTCTGTTCGACCCGGATCAGGGCGTCCTGTTCAATAACCTGCTTGATGCCGTGAATACAGTCGTCGAATACACGTACGATGGCGCGCCGGGTGAGTATCCCTACTTCTGCATCCCGCATTTCTTTCTCGGGATGACAGGGAACGTCACGGTCCTTCCGGCCGAAGCCACATCCACCGAAGAGGCGACCTGGTCTCAGGTAAAAACGCTCTTCCAGTAAGGAGGCCGGGGCTCAACCGCGATCCATGAAGCGCCGATCCTGACTGTAGAGAACCAGGCGGCACGGGATCATCACGGTCGGGGAGTTCGACATGAAACGCGCATTTTTGACAACACTGCTGATTCTTACCGCCGGCTGCCTACATTCCGCGCGCGCCGACACGCTCATGGTCACGGTTCAGAGTTTCAACTTCGCCCCGAACGCGCTCACGATCCAGCTCGGCGACACGGTTCACTGGAAGTACGTGAACGGCAGCCATACCGTAACGAGCGGGACCGGGCCCGGCGACCCGAATGTGGGCGCGCTCTTCAACTCTCCGATTTCAGCCGGGGCTCAGAACTTCTTCTATACGTTCGCCGACACGGCAGGCGTTTACAATTATCACTGCACGCCGCATTCGTTCCTCGGCATGACCGGCTCGGTCACGGTCGAGGAACCGATCACGGTCGGAATTCCCGCTTACGATCCCGATCAATCGTGGAGCGACCTGAAGCAGCTCTTCCGGTAGCACCTGTCCTTTCTCTCCTGCTGCATGCCCCCGATTGACCGCTGAAGGCGTAACCGCTACTCTGCGTCCATGAGTGAACCGATCCGTTTCGTCGACATCATCGAGAAGAAGAAACAGGGCGCCCGTCTGACCGGGAACGAAATCCGGTACTGGATTCGAGGCGTTACCGACAAGAGCATTCCCGACTACCAGACCGCGGCGCTTCTGATGGCGATCCGCTTCCGAAAACTCGCCGACGACGAGATCGTGCTGCTCACGCAGGCGATGCAGGACTCCGGCATCACGCTCGACCTTTCGTCACTCGACGGCCCGACGGCCGACAAACACTCCACCGGGGGCGTGGGAGACAAACTGTCGTTTCTCGTAGGCCCGCTGGCCGCCGCGTGCGGGGTTCCGGTACCGATGCTCTCGGGCCGGGGTCTGGGTCACACCGGGGGGACTCTCGACAAGCTCGAGTCGATCCCGGGCTACCGCACCGATCTTTCTTCCGACCGTTTCCTTGCCATCGTGCGCGAGGTGGGCATCTCGATCATCGGACAGACCGGCGAACTCGCGCCCGCCGACAAGACCCTGTACGCTCTGCGGGACGTAACGGCGACGGTCGATTCCGTTCCGCTGATCGTTTCGAGCATCCTGTCGAAAAAGCTGGCCGCCGGCCCCGACGCTCTTGTCTTCGACGTGAAAACCGGGGACGGCGCGTTTCTTCCCGACCGGGAAGCCGGCCGTGAACTCGCCAGACGACTCGTGGAAGTGTCCACGAAGGCGGGGAAAAGATCCGCGGCTCTCATCACCGACATGAACGTGCCGCTCGGAGCCATGATCGGGAACGCGCTCGAGATCGCCGAATCCGCGCGGGTCTTGCGGGGAGAGCCCGGTGGCGATATGCTCGACGCTTCCTTCGGCCTGGCCGAACAGATGCTGCTCCTTTCGGACCGGGCCGCTGACGAAGCGGACGCCGCGCGTCGCGTGAGGGAGGTGCTCGATTCCGGCCGCGCACTCGCGGTCTTCGGGCGTATGATCGAAGCGCACGGGGGCGATCCCGCGGTGCTGGAAGACGAGTCGAAGTTGCCGCAGGCGCGCTGCCGCCGCGTGGTTCGCGCGAAGACGGCCGGTACGGTTACGAAGCTTCCCGCGCGCGCGATCGGACTCCTCAGCATGCGTCTCGGGGCGGGACGCGAAACCATGAACGACCGCATCGACCCCGGCGCGGGAATCGAGCTGCTCAGGAAACCGGGGGATGCCGTTACGAAAGGGGAAGACCTGGCCGTACTGTACGCGGACAGCGAAG
Organism: Gemmatimonadota bacterium; assembly: GCA_013002425.1. Taxonomy (GTDB): domain Bacteria; phylum Orphanbacterota; class Orphanbacteria; order Orphanbacterales; family Orphanbacteraceae; genus JABDJQ01. The sequence continues at coordinate 2,000 of JABDJQ010000389.1, read as the reverse complement.
ACCGGCTCGATCGCGGCGAACGAGACCTGATTTCGATCTATACAATTGAGAACAGAAGTTTCGAGCGAGGACCTTCCGTTCTCGAAACGATTACAGCCGAAACGGGGACGGAGTGACTATTTCCATGCAGGCCAGGATCGAGACCCTGATCACCGAGGCGGAACTGCAGTCCAAAGTGCGGGAACTCGGGGAAACGATCGCGAAGGACTACGAGGGAAAAGATCTGTTCGTCATCGCCGTACTGCGGGGCGCGATCTTCTTTGCATGCGATCTCGTGCGTCACATCGACCTGCCGCTCGTTCTCGACTTCGTGCAGATCTCCAGCTACGGAGAGGGAACGACATCCTCGGGCCGCGCCAAGATCACGCGCGAACTCGACCTTTCGATCGAGGATAAGGACGTTCTCGTGGTGGAAGACATTGCCGACACGCGTCACACGCTGTCGAACCTCATGAGCTTTCTGGACACGAAGAAGCCGCGCAGCGTCAAACTGTGCGCCCTGCTCAACAAGGAGTCGCGCAAGGAAGTCGAGGTCCCTCTCGACTACGTGGGATTCGAAATCGAAAACCTGTTCGTGGTCGGCTACGGTCTCGACTACGCACAGCACTATCGCAACCTTCCGTTCGTGGGTGTGATCCGCGACGACCACGGGGAGATCCTGCAATGAACCGAACGAGCGAAGCCATCGTCGATGAAGTGCTGGCGCGCCTCGGGCACCTGGACACCGCCCCCAATCTGGACGGCCGTTCGTGCGCCACGTGCATGTCCCGCGGGCAGTGCGCCGCGATCTGCCCGAAGACGACGATTGCCGTCGTGCAGGCGGGGGCCAACCGCATCGGAAACGCCCCGGGCGAGACCAGCGAGACCACGCAGGATTTCGCGCCTCTGATCGACCACACGATTCTGAAGCCGGACGCGACCCGCCAGTCGGTCGAAAAGCTGCTTGCGGAAGCGCGAGAACATGTCTTCGCTTCGGTTTGCGTAAACCCGCACTGGGTTCCTCTGGCGGCCGGGTATCTGCGAGGGTCGAAGGTGAAGGTGTGCACCGTTGTCGGATTTCCGCTCGGCGCGAACCGTACGGAAACAAAAGCGTTCGAAGCGCGCCGCGCGTGCTACGACGGCGCCGAAGAGATCGACATGGTGCTGAATGTCGGCGCGCTCAAATCCGGCGACCTTGCCGCGGTCGAAAAGGACATTCGCGCGGTCGTGGAATCGGTCGGTCCCCGCGCGATCGTGAAAGTGATTCTGGAAACCGCATATCTTACGACCGAAGAGAAAGTGGAAGCATGCGGCGCCGCGAAGCGGGCGGGCGCGCACTACGTGAAGACATCGACCGGATTCGCGCCGTCAGGGGCTACCGCCGAAGACATTCGCCTGATGCGAAGCGTCGTCGGCGACCGCATGGGCGTCAAGGCGTCGGGCGGCATCAGGAATCGCGAAGACGCCGAAGAGATGGTGCGCGCCGGGGCAAGCCGGATCGGCGCCAGCGCTTCGGTCGCCATAGTCTCGGGAGGTTCGCAATGAGACCACGCATCCTGATCCTGTTTCCGCTCCTGATCGTCTACGCGCTGGCGGGCTGCGGTGATGACGAAAATCCGCTGGCGAAGAACGAGACGTTCACGGGACGATGGGTCAGCGAGACCGCGGTGGGCATCACGTTCTTCTGGGAGCTCGCCGAAACCGATGCGGGTGTGAAAGGCAACCTCTACCAGGAGCTTTCGAGCGACCTGCGCGGCCCCATGCCGATACGAGACGCCACGCGCTCCGGTGACAGAATCCGGTTCTCGGTCGTGGACGAAGAGGCCGTGCTCGTGATCGGCGGCGCGCTGGTCTCTCTCGACAGCCTGTACATCGATGCAACGCTCGCCAGCAATTCGTTCCTCGAGATGAACGGCACGTTCTGCCTTCTCGATACGTGCGTCACGGAGCGGTTCCCCGCATTCCGGCAGCAGGTCGGCTTCTGATGAATCCCCCGACCGGAACCGTCATCTGCACGGGGA
>JABDJQ010000356.1 GCA_013002425.1 Gemmatimonadota bacterium | reverse complement strand
GCAGGGTGCCGAGCGCTTCGATCCGTTCGACGACCGACCGCGCTCCGATCACGGTCACGCGTTCCGGTTCGACACGCGGCTCCTGAAACACCACGAACCCGTCCGCCGGCGCTCCCTGCGCAACCGGCAGCACTTTGATGTCGGCGCGGATTCTGGGCTCGAACGTAAGCGCGATCCTCTTCGGCTCGATGATCTCGACCACGCGTGCCTTGCGGTCATGGGGAATCGCGATGTCCTCCGGACTGATCGTGAACCGGTGCGTTCCCCGCTCCGCGGCGGCCAGATCGATCAGCGCCATGAGATTGCCCGGCTGCAACTGCCAGAACTTGCGATTGAAGATGACGCGCACCTGCGCTTCGGAAATCGGCTCGCCCATCTGTACGAGCGAGTCCGCCAGGTTCACATACTGCAGCGGGACCGCGCAATCCACTTCGACCATGCGGTCGGTCTCGGCGCCCAGACAGAGCAGAAACGTGATGGCGAGCGCGACACCTTTGACGCCGACGTTCTTCGATACGAGCTTCACGCGGGCACCGCCTTCTTCCCGGACATGGCGAGACTTCCCATGCGCAGGCCGAATTCCTCGAGCTGAAGCCGGAGGCTGAGCGAGACACCGAGAGACTTCCGCGTGCGAAGCAGCAGCAGAAAGAGCGCGTCGGCATGTCGCCACTCCCGCGAATCGGACGCTTTCCCGGCGCGCGCGCGCGCCGACTGCAGCGCGACGTCGAGATGAAACGACGCCGTGGCGAGCGAATCGGAAGCGCCTTCGATCCCGTCGATCCAGCGCTCGAGATTCACGAAGAAATCACCGGGCGTGTCGGATAATGCAGACTGCACGAGCGCGTCGACCTCATTGCGCACTTCACGGTACGCTTCCGGTTCGAGCAGCGCGGCGCGGCCGGGCACGCCCTCCGCATGGTCGAGAAACGTCTCCCGGTCCATCGATTCCCAGTTCGTGAAATACTCGCGCATGGCCGCGTCCGTTTCCGCGCGACCGAGCGGCTGCAGGCGAATCTCCTCGCAGCGCGAATGAATCGTATCGAGAAGACGGGAACGATCGGTGACCGTCAGGATCAGGAACGACTGCGGCGGCGGTTCCTCGAGCGTCTTCAGAAGCGCGTTCTGCGCGTCTTCGGTCATGCGCTCCGCTTCCTCGATCACGACGACCTTGTGCCTGCCGCCGGCGGGGCGTTTCGAAAGGAACGAAAGCACGCCTTCGGTTCCCATCGCCGCATTCCCTTCCCCGCGCATCTGATCGATGCTCACCGTTCTCTTGTACCAGGTGTCCGAAATCGGCTTCGTAACCACGGCATGCAGCACCGCGCGCGCCTCATTCGAAATCCCGGACTTCTCCAGTTTTTTCTCGAACGTGGCGCGGTCCACGCGATCCTTCCCCTTCATCTTTCTGTACAGCTGCTGCGGATCGAGGTAGACAGGGGCGAGCGTCCGTCCGGCGAGTTCTTTCACACCCGCGACCAGAAACCCCGCTTCGACGAGTTCGTCATACGCCGCGATCAGGTTCGGGCCTTCCAGTCCGTCGAGCGTGATCCAGTTCGGGGCGTCCACCGGCTTCAGCACGAGAAGATCGAGCGATCGATGCTCGCGGACTTCCGGACCGTCGCCGAGCAGAACGCGCACGATGTCGTCGGCGAGAAAGCGCTTGCCCATTCCGCGCGTACCCGTAATCAGCATCGCGTGGGGCATCGTACCCCGTTCGACGCGGCGCTCTACGGATTGAACGGCTGCCGCCCGGTTCATGAGGTCTTTCCTCCCGCGGCCGCCGCTACCGTTGCGTAGAGAACGGTTTCGGCGCCGCCGAGGCCCCACTTGATCGAGCGGTCCGCGCGGCCGAGCGACGCGAGAATACGCCGCAGCTTCGGAGACGGAAAGTCTTTCGCCTGCTGCATGCGCAGGAAGAGAACGTACGGATGCTGGCGGAATACGTTTTCGCGCCCGTTCCCGTAGCGCGTTTTCCACGACGGGTCGAGCCCGCTTCGCAGAAAGCCGCCGAACTGCTGATAGTTCTGCAGCATCTTGAGCACACGCGGTTCCTTGCGGAGCAGATCCTGCGCCTGGATCAGGAAGCGCACTTCCCGCGCGATGAGCGCGAGGATGCCGCCAGCCCCCGTCCCCTGCTTCAGCAGGTCGCCGAGGTCAGCGAGCGCGCGTTCCGCGTCGCGCATACGAATGCCTTCCGTGATTTCATAGAGAATCGTTTCGCGCGAACGGCCGACGAGGGCTTCCACGTCTTCGAGGGAAACCGAGCGGGCGGGGTGAAGATAGAGCGCCAGCTTTTCGAGTTCGTTCTTCGCGCCGGCGAGATCCGTTCCCACGCGAGCGGCCAGCGCGCGCACGGCCGGGAACGCTACTTCGAGTTTCATCGATTCCGCGAGCCCCGTGATCCGATCGGGCATGTCCCGCTCCTGGATCGTCTCGAACGAAAAGAGGGCGCCCGACTTCTTCAGTTTCTTGACCCAGCGCAGTCGCTTGTCGACGTTGCCGTCGTGGCGAATCACGAGCACGAGATCGGGCGCGGCGGACACGGTGTCGACGATCTCTTCCATGACGTCGGTGGGCGGAAGCCCGCGCAGCACGAACATGCGCTGCACGGCGAATAGCGAAACCTGGGCAAGCGCGTCGCGGAGGGCGCTGCGGTCGAGGCCCTTCGCTTCGACCGGAACGACTTCCCAGTCGTTCTCGCGCGCGAACTTGACGAGCCTGTCCGTGCACTGGTCGAGTCCGAGAATCTCGCCGCCGGAGCAAAGCGCGATGGAGCAGGACGTATCGCCCTCCTTCCAGGAACGCGTCAGGCCGGCAGGCGTCGTGATGCTCAAGGGACCCTCAGTTTCTGCCCCACGCGAAGAACCGCGTCGGGCGCGAGATTGTTCGCCAGCAGGAGATCCTTCACCGTGCGCGAATAGCGCTCGGCGATGCTCCAGGGTGTCTCACCATCCTTCACGACATGATACCGCGTTCCGTTGCCGCCGACACGCTGACAATACTGCTCGATCGATTCCATGAGGAGGCGCGCCAGTTTGTCCCGGTACTCGTCGGACTTCAGGCGTTTCGCCTCGGCCTGGTTGCTGATGAATCCGAGTTCGACGAGAACCGACGGGACCTCCACGGTCTTCAGCACCGCGAAGCCGGCCTGGCGCACGTTCCGGAGGCGGATCGATCCGTCGCGCTGGAATCGTTTGTAGATCGATTCGGCGAGCACGGCGCTCTTCTGCATTCCCTCTTCCTGAAGATAGTCGAACACGATCGAGAGCACTTCGTCTTCCGTCGGCTCGATTCCGCCGATCAGGTCGGCCGCGTTTTCCTTGTCCGCGAGCTCGCGCGCCATTTTGTCCGACGAACCGCGCAGAGACAGGAAGAACAGCTCGAAGCCGCTGGCGCTCCGCGACCGGGCCGCGTTCGCGTGGATGGAGATGAAGACATCGCCGCGCTCCTTGCGCGCCAGCGACGAGCGATTGCCGAGTGAGAGAAAATAGTCGCCGTCGCGCGTCAGGACCGCTTCCATCTCCGGATGCCGGTCGATCTTGCTGGCGAGGCGTCTCGCGATGTCGAGCGTGAGCTCTTTCTCTCTCAGGCCGTAAAGCCCCTTCGCGCCCGGATCCTCGCCGCCGTGCCCCGCGTCGATCACGACCCGCGTGATCTTCTTTACGAACGGCCTTTCCGCGACCGATTCCGCCGGCTGCGCCTCCGCATCGTTCCCATCGCCGACGGCGGCGCTCGCGGACTGCGTGCTCTCTTCGACCACGGCCGGTTTCGGCTGCGGGGGCGGCGCCCGCTTCCCGTCGTCCCGATAGACGTCGACCACGATGCGATGCGGTTTCCCCTGGACGGGATCGAGCGCGAAG
>JABDJQ010000331.1 GCA_013002425.1 Gemmatimonadota bacterium | reverse complement strand
ATGCTGCACGCGATCTCGGTGGCACTGACCGACACGAACGGCGCCGCGACGCCGATGGCCGATCTCGCCGAACTCGTCGTCCTTTCCCGGGACGGCGCGCGAATCGGCGCCGCGTCGGCCGCGGGACTCTCAGGAAACACGCTGCGCGTCCCGCTCGACATACCGCTTCGCATTCGCCCGGGTTCGACGCGCAACATCGCGCTGTCGATCGACCTCGAGGCCGACGCGCCCCGCGACGATTACCGGTTCACGATCCCGGCCGGAGCGATCGAGTTGACCGACGCGAACGCCGGCGCTCCGGTCTCATTCCTGACGACGGTCGATACGATCAAGACGTCTGTGCTTGCCGTCCGCGAGGTCACGAGCCGTGTCGATCTCTACTTCGACACGTCCCTGCCGGCCACGTCGGTCGGCGGCGGCACGGTCGAATCCGGCGCTACGGTCCGCATTCTGGCGTCCGGGGAAGAAGGTGACGTCACGCTGCATCTCGCGCGCTTCGCCCTCGCGGTCGAGGACCCTGACGGAAACACGATCGCGCCGGACGAACTGATTGCAGCCGCCACCGCACGGTCGTCGAACGGGGGCGAAGTCGTCCTGACGCTCGAAGAGGAACGACTCGTCGCTTCGTTCGAAGACGGAGGCGATCCGATCACGCCCGGCGACACGCTGACCCTGTCGGTCGACTGGACCCTGATCGACAATCCGAACGCGGGGGCGTACCGCGTACGAATCGTCGAGGACGATCTCGAACTGGCGGAGAACGTGGCGCTCGTCGGTCGCGCGTTCGACGATCCCGGACAGAATCCGTCCGGATTGACGTACTTCGTCGACAAACAGTTCGAAACGAGCCTGCGGAACTACCCGAACCCCTTCGCGGTCAGCGACGGCACGACCATTGCTTTCTACTGCAGCGGGGGAGGCCGTGTCTCGGTGGACATCTTTACGGGACTCGGCGTTCCTGTGAAAACGATCACGCGCGCGATCGACGGACCGGGCCTCGTCGAGATCTTCTGGCAGGGCGAAAACGGGGACGGGAAGAACGTCATCAGCGGCGTTTATCTGGCGTCAATCGTAGTGACTTACAACGACGGAAAGCGAGATCATGCGATTCATAAGATCGCCGTACTCAACTAGAAACGCGCGGGTTGCGGCTCTCGCGCTCGCCCTCGCACTTCCCGTGCACGCGCACGCGTCGCAGAGCGGAGGCACGGAGTCGCCGTTCGCGTTCGGGGTGGGCGCGCGCGCGCTTTCCCTCGGAGGCGCCTACGTCGCCAGTGCGGAAGGCCCCACCGCGATGACCTGGAATCCGGCCGGTCTCGCCAACGTGCAGGCCAAGCAGTTCTCGCTTTTCTACACATCGCCCTTCGTTGAGGGGAATCGGTATTCCTTCGTCGGATACGTGCATCCTTTCCTCGATCTGGGGACCGTGGCCTTTGGCAATATGCGATACGGCGTGTCGGACATTGCGAAATACGACGCCGGCGGCGCCGCGCTCGGTTCGTTCGACAACGCGCAGAACGAATGGATCATCGGTTACGCCCTTCCGTCGTTCGGACGCGCGCGTTTCGGCGCCAACATCAAAATGGAAACACATTCGCTCGACGGCGAGTCCGCCACGGCGGTCGGCGCGGACGTCGGGTTTCTGTTTCAGGCGAGCCAGTCGAGCCGCTCCCTCTGGTCGACGCGGAACCTCGCGTTCGGCGTCATGATCCGCAACGCGCTCGAACCGCGCCTCACCCTTCGTACGGAAGAAGAGCGTCTCCCCACGCTGATGCGGAGCGGCGTCGGCTACTCGATTCCGATGGGCGGATTTCTCGATCGCGTTCTGCTGCTCGCTTCGTTCGAGCAGGGCAAGCAGTCGGGCGGACGTTCGAAATTCGGCGCCGAAATCATGACGCCGTCGGGACTCGCGTTCCGTGGCGGCGCCGGCCCGGACGAATGGGCTACAGGAGTCGGTTTCCAGCTCGCCGGCGGCCAGCTGGACTACGCGTTCGGCTCGCAGGAACTGGGCACGTCGCACCGCCTCGAACTCACGATGTCGTTCGGGTCGTCGCTCGCCGATCTTCGCGCCGACCGTTCGACGCGCGAAGAAGAACGCCTCGCGATGCGCACGCAGGAAGAACTCGAACGGAACGCGCGCGCGCAGTTCGAAGACAACCTCGCACGCGGCAAGCAGCATCTGGCTCAGAAACGCTATCTCGAAGCGGAATCGTGGTTCGACCGCGCGCTTCTCTGGGATCCCGAAAACGCCGAAGTCAACGCTTCGCTCAAGCAGGCGCGGATCGAACGCCACCTCGCCGAGGGCGACCGTTCGCTCGAATCGGGCAGCCTGCTCGAGGCGATCGCGTCCTATAACGCCGCCGTCGCGGTCGACCCGAAGCACACGCCGGCGAACCGTCGCCTCGCGCGCGCCACGGACATGCTGCGCACTTCGACGGCCAGAAGCGAAGAAGTAAACGAAAGTCTGACGCGCGGCATCGAATTTCTCGCTCTTTCGCAGTTCTCGAAGGCGCGCGCGTCGTTCAACCAGGTCCTCCAGATCGATCCGGAGAATGCCGATGCTCAGAGGTACCTGGCGCGGAGCGATTCGCTGATCTCGGTGAAGGTCGACGATCTCGTCGACGAAGGCCGCTGGTTCCGGAGCCGGGGCGACATCGCGTCGGCGCGGGCGCGCTTCAACGAAGCGAACGCACTGCAGCCGAGCACGCGCATCCGGAACGAGATCGCGCGCCTCGACGCGGCGCAGGCCCAGGCGAATCGCGGGGGCGCCGACGGCGCCGGGACGGCCGAGCGGCCGAAACCGCGCCGCAACGTGAGCGCGGAAGAGCGCGCCGAAGCAGAACGCATGTACGGAGTGGGGCTCGGCGAATTCCGCCAGCGGAGAAACGCCGAGTCGATCCCGTACTTCGAGTTCGTATACGGGATCATTCCCGATTTCGAGAACGTCGAGTCTTATCTGAAGCAGGCGTATCTCTCGACGGGGATGGAACTCTACTCGAGCGGGCAGCTCGACGAAGCGATTCAGACCTGGGAGAAGATCCTGAAGATCGATCCCGGCGACGACCAGGCGCTCGAGTTCGTCCGGCGGGCGAACGTAGCGAAGCGAAAAGCAGGGGAGCTTTCGGGTGGCGAACGCTAAGACCGAACAAGCGCGCAAGAACGGGCGCGAGAAGAAGACGTTCAGCCTGACGCTGCTCTTCGCCCTGTCGGTGATGCTGCTGCTGACGGGCGTCACGCTCTTTTCGGCGCGTATCATTCTCGACCGGGAACAGGAGTTCCTCGAGGCGGAAGCGGAACGGCGGATTCTCGCCCAATGCCGCAGTCTCGCCTCTCTTTCCGCAGCGCCGCTTCTCGACGAATTCCCCGAATTCGTGCTGACGCCCCTCATCAAGGAGATCGTGAACGAGAACGAAGAGATCGCGTACACGTACGTCGTAGATCCGAACGGCAAGATCCGCGGTTCCGGCGACATCCGCGACGTCGCGAACGATTTCGAAGACAACCCGGCGCTGATCGAGCGCAACGTCACGATCACGACGCGTCAGGGCGAGCGGTTCCGGTCGACGAGCAACGTGGTCGAAGTCTCGGTGCCCATCCGCTACTCGGACGGCACGAACCTCGGCCGCGTCTATCTCGCCATGCAGATGTCGCACATCCAGTCCGTAATCGACGAAGCCTCGCGCCAGACGATCAAGATCGTCGGCGTCTCGCTGCTGATCGGCCTGCTCGTCACGTATCTGCTCGTCTCGAACATCACGCGTCCGATCAATCTTCTGACCAAGGGTTCGGAAGAGATCGCGAAGGGGAACCTCGAACACAAGATCAAGGTCAAGAGCCGCACCGAAATCGGGCGCCTCGCGTGGCAGTTCAACGAAATGACCTCGCAACTCAAGGTCGCGCAGGACGATCTCGTCGAGAAAGAGCGCCTCGGCAAAGAGCTCGAAATCGCATCCGAAATCGAAGACCGCCTTCTGCCGAAGCCGAACCTGTCGATCGAGGGCTATGAAATCACAGGATTCCATCAGTCCGCGCAGCAGGTCGGCGGAGATTATTACGATGTGATTCCGCTCGACGACGAGCACGTGGGAATCACCGTCGCCGACGTCGCGGGCAAGGGGATCCCGGGCCTCGTTGTCATGGCGATGACGAGCGCGCTGCTCCGCACGCACGGGCCGCGCTACAAAACGCCGTCGGAAACGCTGATCGAACTGAACCGCATGCTCCAACCCAACATGCGGCGCGGCATGTTTATCACGATGTTCTACGGCAT
>JABDJQ010000329.1 GCA_013002425.1 Gemmatimonadota bacterium | reverse complement strand
GCAGCTGCTGCAGGCGCAGAAGCTCGAAGCGATCGGGCGTCTCGCCGCGGGAATCGCCCACGAAATCAACACGCCCACGCAGTATGTCGGCGACAACCTCATGTTCATGCAGACGAGCTTCGAGCGTCTCACCGGATTCGTGTCGACTCTCTGCACGTGGATCGAGGACGCGGAACGCGAGGGCGTCTCGCGGGCGGAACTCGACGAAGTGGCCGGGCGCATGAAGGAAGAGAACCTCAACTATCTCGTGGGTGAAGTGCCGGAAGCGGCCGGCCAGGCGCTCGAGGGGGTGGGGCGCATTTCCGAAATCGTACTCGCGATGAAGGAGTTCTCGCATCCGCCGTCGAAAGAACGACAGCCCACGAATATCAATCAGTGCATCAGGAGCACGGCAACGGTAGCGCGAAACGAATGGAAGTACCTCGCGGAAATGGAGCTCGACCTCGCGGAAGACCTTCCGCAGATTCCGTGTCTCCCCGGAGAGTTCAACCAGACGATTCTGAACCTCATCGTGAACGCGGCCCACGCGATCGACGACGTCAGGAAAGAGACCGGAAGCCACGATCTCGGCACGATTCGCATTCGAACTTCGCACGACGAGACCTGGGTCACGATCGAGATCGAGGACTCGGGGGCCGGCATCCCGCACGAGATCGCGGAACGCATCTTCGACCCGTTCTTCACGACGAAGGAAGTCGGCAAGGGAACCGGACAGGGGCTGGCGATCGCGCGCTCGTGCATCGTCGACAAACTCGACGGTGAGATGACATTCGAATCGAGTCCGGGCGAGGGCACGACCTTTACGATGAAACTCCCGCTGGCGAACGTGAAGCGGGAAACGGAAGGGGCGTCATGACCGCCTTCCGCGTGCTCTTCGTCGACGATGAAGAACGGGTGCTGAGCGGACTGCGCCGGATGCTCGAGCCGCATCGGAACGAAATCAGCTGTCACTTCGTTACGACCGGCGCCGAAGCCCTCGAATGTCTCGAGCGGGAGTGCTTCGACGCGATCGTGAGCGACATGCAGATGCCCGGCATGGACGGCGCGACGCTGCTCAAGATCGCGCAGGCTCGACACCCCGGCGTCGTCAGGCTCGTGCTCTCCGCCCACACGGAACTCGAGGCCACGATGCGGTCCGTTTCCGTGTCGCACCAGTTCCTGACGAAACCGTGTCGGCCGCAGCATCTGCTCGAAACGATCCGGCGCACGTACGCGCTGCAGAAGCTGATGGAAAACGAAGCTCTCGCGGCCACCGTCGGAGAGATCAGCAGTCTGCCGAGTCTTCCGCGCATTTATAACGAACTCACGCAGGAGCTGGCCAAACGCGACTACTCGGTGGACAGCGTCAGCAGGATCGTGGAGCAGGACATCGGCATGGTGGCCCAGGTCCTTCACCTCGTGAACTCCGCCTACTTCGGAATGCCGCGCCGTATCACGTCGATGCGGGAAGCCATCGGGTACATCGGCGTCGAGACCATCAACAATCTGACGCTGTCGATCGAACTCTTCCAGTCGTTCGACGGAGCCGACGATTCCGGCTACAGCATCGACCGCGAACAGGAGCACAACTTTCTCGTGGCGAAGCTGGCGAAGCGGATCGCGCCCGGTTCCGTGTCGAAGGACGATGCGTACCTCGCGGGGATGCTCCACGATGTCGGCCGTCTCATACTCGCGACGAAGTACCCGAAGCAGTACGGAGAAGTCACGGCCGACGTGGCGGCCGGCGGAGCAGGGCGCAGAGAACACGAGATGCTCCTGTTCGGCGCGACCCACGCGCAGGTGGGCGCCTATCTTCTCGGCCTCTGGAATCTGCCTTACGTAATCGTGGAAGCCGTCGCTTATCACGAAGACCCCTCGCAGGGACTCGCCTCCGATTTCGGTCTTACCCATGCGGTCTGGATCGCGGACGTGCTGGCCAACGGCGAAACGGGCGACGCCTTTCCGGAAAGCGGACTCGCGATGCTCGACGAACTGGGAGTGCGGGACCGTCTTGCGGACTGGATGAAGATCAGGGACGAACTGATGGAGACGAGTGAGCAGAATGTCTGACGATCAGGTGAAGAGAATCCTCTGTGTGGATGACGAACCGAACGTTCTGCAGGGGCTGCGCAGGCACCTCGGCATGCACTTCGACGTCACGACGGCCGAGAGCGG
>JABDJQ010000313.1 GCA_013002425.1 Gemmatimonadota bacterium | reverse complement strand
GTCGTGCTGCGTCCGGCCGACGAAGACCCCACGACAGGGGGGAGTCCTCCGACTCACTTCTCCGGCCTCGTGGCGCGATCACCTGCCATGACCCGGATCTTCCGCCTCATCGAAAATCTGTCGCACAGTGAAGCAACGGTTCTCCTTACGGGCGAAACCGGCACCGGCAAGGGGATGGTGGCGCGCGCGCTCCATGCGCATTCGCCGCGCCGCAAAGGCCCGTTCGTGTCGGTCAACTGCGGCGCGCTCCCGAACGAACTGCTGGAGAGCGAGCTCTTCGGACATGTGAAGGGAGCGTTCACGGGGGCGATTCGAAACCGGCAGGGCCGATTCGCGCTGGCCGAAGGCGGCACTCTTTTTCTCGACGAAATCGCCGACATGCCGATCGGTTTACAGGTGAAGCTTCTGCGCGTGCTTCAGGACAGAACCTACGAGATGGTAGGCGAGAGCCGGATCCGGCACAGCGACGCGCGCATTCTGGCCGCGACCAACACGAACCTGCAGCGCGCCGTGCTCGACGGCCGTTTTCGTGAAGATCTCTACTACCGGCTGAAGGTGGTACCGATCGAAGTCCCGCCGCTGCGGGAACGCCGCGAAGATATCGAGCCCCTCTCGCGCGTGCTTCTGGGCCGAGTCGGCGATCGTCAGGGCCGAGCCGTTCGGTTTTCCCCGGACGCGATTCGCGCCTTGCTCGATTACTCGTGGCCCGGAAACGTGCGCGAACTGGAGAACGCGCTCGAGTACGGTGTTGCCGTCTGCACGGGACAGACTCTGCACGCCGAGGATCTTCCGTCGGAGATCCGCAAAGCCCACACTCCCGATCGATCCTCTACGCAGCCGGTGTCCGCGAATTCGGCCGACGAAGAACTTCTCCAGCTGTTGCGGGCGCACCGATGGCATCGCGCCACGGTGGCGCGCGTCCTCGGCATCAGCCGCACCACACTCTGGAGACGCATGCGCGAGGCCGGCCTCTCCGGCGAGTAAGCGGCCGTTCAGGAAAGACACCGCCGCATGTCCTCCGGCGCTTTACGCCGTCTTTCTCGGAAGCGGGCGGCCTTCCCGGTCCAGAAATCCGAGCTTCTGAAAACGCAGGAATAGCTCCCGACAAACCCATGCATCGGTGGCGGCGTAGACGATTTGCTTCTGCGTCAGCCGCGGGCTGGCCCAGTTGGAGGTGGAAGCGCCTTTGGGGACGCGAAAGCCGAGTAACTGAGCAGCCAGATTGCGGACGCCTGTTTGTTTGAAACCCTGTCGCTTCGCCACGGGGCTGAGGTCGACGATGTTTTGAGGTTCGAACGGAAACACTCGCATGAGACTCGAGAAATCGTGAGCGAGCCCGACTCCTGTTTTTATGATCCCGGGATCTTCCAGCACTTCGGTCAGCGCCCCGGAGAATTCCATCCGATTCAACTGAAAGAGATACACCACGGACGCGGTGGCAATCTGTACCAGGCAGGGCAGGTGATCCTGCCCCTTCTTGAACATGGGCTTCGTTTCCGAGTCGAGCCCCACCACTCGTTCGCCGCGGATCACGGGAATCGCCTGCTCCAGTTCCTCCGCCGACGTGACGAGACGAATCGTCCCACCGTATCTTCGGATCGGCAATCGGGCGATTGCCTCCCGGGTTATCGTTCTTTTATGGACCACCGGACACTCTGATTCTCTCCCCCGAGCCCGTAAGATTTCAGCTGCCGTCAGATATCTTCTGCCTGGCGCTTCGGGCGGGCTCCTGCGGAACATAATGCAGTTTGGCCGGTCCTTGCAGCACTATAAATGCATTGTTTCATGTTCCGCGCGAGTGGCCGGCCTGAGTGGCGGCCTGACCCGTATCCGCGCGTCGTGTCCGGCCCGGCGCCTTCTTGACCGGCCGCCCCCCGTGGCCTAAGCTCCTCTTTCATCCCTTCTTCAGGAGCTCCCTTTGATCGGCAAGAAACTCGCGCACTATGAAGTCATCGACCTTCTCGGCAAGGGGGGCATGGGCGAGGTCTATCGCGCGGTCGACACGAAGCTCGGGCGCGAAGTCGCCATCAAGGTGCTGCCGAAAGAGCTCTCCGGCGATCCCGAACGCGCGGCCCGCTTCGAACGGGAAGCCCGGACGCTCGCGAGCCTCCAGCACCCGAACGTCGCGTGGATCTACGGCTTCGAAGAAGTCGACGGTAACCGATTTCTGGTCATGGAACTCGTGGAGGGCAAAGACCTCGGCGTGCGCATTCGCGAGGGAAACCTCTCGATCGAACGCACGACGCAGATCGCGCACCAGATCGCGACCGGTCTCGAAGTCGCGCACGAAAAGGGGATCGTTCATCGCGATCTGAAGCCCGCGAACATCATGCTGAACGACGCGGGCGACGCGAAGATCCTCGACTTCGGTCTTGCCCGCGCGTGGTTCGGCGACGCGGCCGACGACGCCACGACGGAACATTCGCCGACGATCACCGCGGCGATGACGCAGGCGGGCACGATTCTCGGCACCGCCGCGTACATGAGTCCGGAGCAGGCGCGCGGCAAGAACGTCGATCGCCGCGCCGACATCTGGGCGTTCGGCGCGATTCTCTGGGAGATGGTGACGGGCGAGCGCCTCTTTCAGGGGGAGACGATCAGCGACACGCTCGCGGCGGTGCTGCGAGCGGAGCCTGACTGGTCGAAGCTGCCCGTCGACGAAGCTCCCGAAATCTGCCGCCTCATCGAACGCTGTCTCGTGCGCGACCCGAACCTTCGTCTGCGCGACATCGGCGAAGCGCGCATCCTGCTGCAGGGCGGTGGAAACGAAAGCGTACTTTCGATGCGCGCAATGGAGGCGCCGGCCGACCAGGCTGCTCCCCCGCCGGCCCGCGCTTCCCTTCTTCCCTGGATCCTTACGGCCGTCGCAGCGGCAGCAGCTATCTTCTTCTTCATGAACCGCCCGGAACCGACCAGCGCGCCCCCGATCAGCATGGAGATCCAGCTCCCGTTTCAGTCGAGACTCGGCGCGAGCGTCGGCGTGAACATCCAGCTCTCGCCGGACGGTGAGC
>JABDJQ010000296.1 GCA_013002425.1 Gemmatimonadota bacterium | reverse complement strand
ATCGTGGACTTCGAGCTGCCTACGGGCCCGTGGAGGAGGAGAATGCGCTTTTCCGGCCCGTACTGATACGCGCCGGCCTTGAAGATATTGACGAGTTTCATGAGGGGAACGTCGAGGCCGAAGATGGCATCTTCGCCGCCCGTCATCGGGTCGTCGAAGAAGTCGTAGTGCACGATGCGCTTCTTGCTGTCTTCGTACTCGCTCGATCCGTACGAGAGAACCATGTCGTACACCCGCTGATAGGCGGTTCGTACGAGCTTCGGATTTTCCAGGACCATGTCGAGGTATTGCTCGAACGATCCCGTCCAGTTGAGTTTCTGGTAATGATCCGTGTCCTGGTGGTCACGGATCCGATTGATGATTTCGGCACCCCTTGACATGTGATACGTCCCCTTCCCGTGTCTACGGCTGGCCGGGTTTACCCCTTTTGAACAACCATCGACCGAACAGGGCCGTTTCTTTAACGATCCTTCCAAGATTGGTTGTTTTCTCAAGCTTTACGTCGTTCGCTTTTCCCCTTGATTTCGACTTACATAAAAAAAGCGGGCCTCGCAAGGAGGCCCGCTCGAATCGAATCAAATTTTTCGGCTGAGGACTACGCCTTCGGAGGGCAGCCGTTCGCAGCACAGACGGCCATGCACTTCTGGTCGCCGGCAGCGGCCTGCATCAGCTGCGTGTAGCCGGTGGCGCCGGAGGCCGTGCTCTTGACGAGCATGTACGATCCGCCCTTGGCTTCGAAGATTTCGACGTTCAGGTTACGGTTTTCGCGAAGATCCGTCGCGACCGTTTCCAACCACTCTTTCATACCGGCTTCGTCGCCGAGAGCGTAGATACGGATACCGTCTTCGGCCTTCACGATGCTGACGGCGCAGTTGGCGGCCGTAGCACACGATGCCGAAGCCGTGGAGACCTTCGCGCCACTCGCACAGCAGCCGGCGCCCGCGCTGGCCTGCTTGACCGTAGCTTTCGCGCCGGAGCACGAAGCGCTGGCCTTCTGCGCGCTGGAGCACGAGGCGCCTTTCGCGCTGGCCTGCTTGACGGAAGCCTTCGTCGACGAGCACGTCGAACCACTGGCCTGCTTCGTGGACGTGCACGAGCCCTTGGCGCTCGCCTGCTTCGTGGCGGACTGGCAGCTGCTGCTACCGGACGACTTCTTGTAGTCACCCGATTCGGCAGTGACGAATGCCAGGCCGAGCAGAGCCGGAACGGCAAGGGCGATCGTGAGCTTCTTTGCGTTGAACATCGATGAAATCTCCTTCTTGATGAAAGGGGTGTTCCCGTTTATCAGCATGGGTGCGACACCCACGCTAGCTTAGATTGGTGCACAATATCGTAAAACTAATGTAACAATCCGGTCAGCGACTCCGTTTGCCGCCCGACCCGCTCGATCGGGACCCTGCCGAGCGCCCCGTCGTGGCCCGGGAAGAACTTCCCCGGTTCGAAGGCGCCGGACGATCGATCGAACTCCGTCCGGTGCTCTGCGGTCGCGAACGTACCGTGGATTTCGTTCCTCTGCTCGGCCTGACTTCCTTCGGACTGTAGCGGGTCGAACCAGAGGGCCTCTGGATCGTGCCCTTCGTCGTTCCCCGCGAACGTGTGATGACCTTCGTATCCCGCCCGGTCACGCTTCGCTGCGTACCCGTCCGGTAGTGTGAGTCCGCCCGGGTTCCGCTGCGGGCCGCCACGTTCGTGCGACTCCGCTCCTTCGTGTACCCGGAGCGATACACCGACTGATGCCGCGTCGTCGGTCGCCCGTAATCGCCGCGGTGATCGTTGTAATGATGCCCGTGGTGCCCGTGGTGGCCGTAGTGACCGTAATAGTGATGGCCCCAGTAGTGCCCCCAGTACAGGCTGGCGTATCCGATCGGCGAACAGTACGCGCCGTACCAGTAGCGCGGGTAATACCAGTCGAACGCGACCGAGGCGTACCACGGGTCGCGCCAGTAACCGTGCCAGTACGAGAACGAGAACCCGCCGTAGCGCGGTACCGCGTAAGGCACGAGCACGACTTCGACAGCCTCCGGCGTTTCGTAACGTTCGAAACCGAGATCGGCCGGAATCTCGTCTTCTTCGTCGATTTCAGTTTCCGTGGTGCGCGCCGGAATTGCGGCTTGTATGGCATCCAGGTCGGCCTCGCCGGCCCGGATCATGGCTTCGAGTACGGAATCGGGAATGCCCGCTTTCTTGAGGTCGATGATTTCGGAGGCGGACAGGTCGAACGTGGAACCGCTCTCGGCGATCTTGGCGAGAATCACGCGCTCGCCCACTCCGGCCTTCCATAGCGCGGAGACGTCGTCAGCCGTCAGCGTCGAGCCGAACACGAATCCGGGCAATGCCAGAACGGTCAGGATCAAAAGAGTTGTGAGACGAGCCACAGCGTTTCTCCCTCAGGGGTTTCCCATCAATAGACTACCCCAGAAGCTCCCTGTTTGCAAGTGTTTCGGCCGTTCGTACCTGTTTACCCCGCCGCCTCGCACGGGGTTCCGTGTTTCCGTGGCCCGGCGTCGCTCTTGAATACGGAATGCCGGGCGGAACGAGCGGTGTGCCCCCCTGCAGGCGCCGGCTAACGAAAAACGGCCCCATCGCTGCCGGTGGAGCCGTATTCGAATCAAGACCGATGCCGGGCGCGGGCCTTCTAGAGATCCTGCGGCTTCAGCGTCTTCCGGTTGTTCGCCGTCGCGCGCTTTTCCGCGTCTTTGATCATCGAGCGCACTTTCTGATCGAGAGCTTCGTAAAAGTCGCTCGAAACGTTGCACTTCTTGGCGGCATCTTTCGTGCGGGCCTTGGAAATAATGAGATCGGCCATTTGGTACCTCCCTAAAGGTGTGTCAAGCAGGGCACACCCCCGCTTCCGCACCCATCTTTAGATCCCGGTTCGATCACTGTCAACAAAAAAGAAACGGCGAAATCAGCCCCGAGAGCGGCTCTCGCTCCCGTTTGAGGTAATCGCGAGGACCCCCAGGCCGGCGGCGAGAACGAGGCCCGCGATCCAGAGCGGACTGCTCGGAAGCGACTCCCCCGGAAAGCCGTAAGTGTCTCCGAGAACAAGAGTTCCGTTGTAGAGAGTGTGGAAGAGCATGGCCGGAAAGATCGACCGGGTGCGCCAGGTCAGCCATCCCGCGACGGCCCCCATCGTCGCCGTCGGCAGAATCCTGTAGATGCTCAAATGAAAAAGCCCGAAAAGAAGCGCAGAAAAGAGAATCGCCTTCCAGGCAGGCAGGCGCGCCTCCCGATATCGCCCGAGCACCAGACCCCGGAAAAAGGCCTCTTCGCAGATCCCGGGACTGATCGCGATCGCGAACACGAGGAGCGGCAGGGAGCCGTTGCCGAGGTCCATCATCTTCTCCATCGCTTCGAACAGCTGTTCCGGTACCGGCACGAAGAGCGACTGCAGGGCGAACAGACCGTGGGCCGCGAACAGCGTGGGCAGAGCGAGCAGAACGGCGCCCGCCAGGGCGAGCGGTCTCGGGGCGCGGAGCGCAAACGCATCCCGGCCCGGGATCTTTTTCACGACCGCGAACAGGATCGCGGCGCCCAGGATGATTCCCCAGAGCGAAACGAGCAGACCGCTCAGCAGATCCGCGGCCTGAAGCCTCACACCCAGATAATAGAAAACCAAAAGCGTGCCCAGACCATACAGCGTGGCTTCCCTCGCGGCGCCGGCCGAGTCGTCGCCCGGGGTCGGCGGTCGCTCGCCCAGGATCGACTCCTCGCTCTCGATATAGCTCACGGCCTGCGTCAGCACGAAGCCGGCATAAAGAGCGTTCGAAAGAACGACGAGTGCAAGCGGAATGACCGGAAAGTTGCCGACGAGCGCTTCACGCATCGCCAGCGCCGTATTCGCGATCGGAACGAGCGCGACGATCGAGTCGATACGAATTCCCGGCAGCAGCGACGCCGCGGCAGGGAGCAGCGCGGCGAGCATGATCGGCAGCAGAAGGGTCTGTGCTTCCTTGTAGCTCTTCGCCTGCGCGGCCACGAGGACGAGAATCGCCGAAAGAAAGATCGCGAGCGGGATCGACACGAGGATCACGACGAGCAGAGACGGCACGGAAAGCGACAGCGTCGCCATCAGCGCGTCGTCCGGTACGGCGCCCACACGCGAGAAGAAAAGAGAAGACGCGAGAAAGAGAAGCGTGGAAAGCACCGCGACGAGTATGACCGTCAGAAACTTGCCCATCACGATCGAGCGACGATCCGCTTTCGACGTGAGAAGCGTCTCGATCGTCTTCCGCTCTTTCTCCCCGGAGAACAGATCGGTCGCGGCAACGGACGCCGGATTCATGAGAAGAAAAAGAAGAAGGAGCGGCATGAACCGCCCGAGAGAATCGCCTGCCATGCGCGCTTCGCTCGCGATGTTGACAGACTCCCACTCGACCGCGCGCACGAGTCCCTCAGCGGCCCCGATGCTTTCGATTCGCGCGGCCTGCAGTTCGGCCTGCCACGATTCCACGTGCTCGCGAAGCCGGTCGGCCGCAACCTCCGATCGCTCCGCCGTATCGTCCATGAGGATCGTGACCGGGGCCGGATCCTCACCGGGGCCGGGGATCGGATCGCTCACCAGAACGGCTCCGAAGATCTCGCGGCGCGAAAGCGCGGCGCGCGGATCGTCGACGGCGCGAACGGCGAGACTCCTGTCGGCCTGGAGCCTCGCTTCCAGTTCCTCCGTCGCATCCTGTACGGAAACGGCAAGCACTTCGAGCGACAGATTCTTCTCACCGACCTCGCGAATGCGGCTGCTGCCGAACATGAGAAGCGGAAAGAGCGCGATCGGAAACACGATCGTCGCCAGAATGCTGCGCCGGTCGCGAAGGAGGTCGAGGAGCTCCTTCCGGAACACGATACCGACGTCACGCGATTTCACGGGACCCGCTTTCGAGCAATGTTCGGAATATCTTCTCGAGGTAGCGCTCGCCGGTCAGGCGGCGCAGCTCTTCGAGGGAACCGACCGCGAGAATCCTCCCCTCGTTGATGACGGCGATCCGGTCGCAGAGTCGTTCCGCCTCGCTCATGACGTGCGTCGAGAACACGATGCATTTGTCGAGGTCGCGGCAGCGCTCGATGTAGGTCAGAAGCGTATCGGCGACCAGGATGTCGAGGCCCGATGTCGGCTCGTCGAAAATGAGGATCGCCGGGTCGTGCACGACCGCTCGCGCGATCGAAACTTTCTGCTTCATTCCCGTCGAGAGCTTCTCGCAGCGGACGTCGGCGAAACGCTCGATCTCGAACTCGCGCACCAGCGAGTTGACACGTTCTTCGAGGCGGCTTTCCGGGAAGTGATTGAGCCGCGCGAAATATCGCAGGGTTTCGAGCGGCGTCAACCGGCCGTAGAGTCCCGTGTCGCCCGAAAGATAGCCGATGGATGCCCGCACTTTCTCCGACTCACGTATGACGTCATACCCGTTCAGCACGGCAGTTCCCGACGTCGGCTTCAGCAGCGTGGCCAGCATCCTGAGCGTGGTGGTCTTGCCGGCGCCGTTCGGCCCGAGAAGCCCGAAGATCTCTCCTTCCCTGCACTCGAACGACACGTGATCGACCGCGAGCAGGTCGCCGCGCGCGGGGTCATGATAACGCTTCACGAGAGTGTCGGCCGAAATCATGCTGCTCATGTTCTTGCACTCCTTTTGCGGCTTTGCCGGATGATCGACGGCAGTGAGCGAAGGGTTTTGCCTCCGCTGCCGAGCCTCAGCTCTTCATCTGCATACACGCGCCGCGCCACGGCGATCACGAGGGCCGTGGTCATGACAAGCGTACCGAGCGTAATGGCGATCGGGCCCCATGGAAAATTCCCCGCGATGACTTCGCGAAAAAGAAGCGCGACGTTCGTGATCGGTATCCAGGCCGTGCGCAGATCCAGTTCCACTCCGGGCATGACCGCGAGAAGCGTGGGAAACATCATGAGAAGGTAGAACGGCGTCACGTAGCTCTGCCCTTCCTTGAACGTCCGCGCGAAACTGGCGAACAGCACCATGACCGCCGAGACGAATCCGGCAAAGAGCAGCCCCGCAAACAGAACGGACAGCACGGAAGTGAACGGGATCGCGATCTGAATCTTCGCGTCTCCCATCATCGAGAACATGTGCTTGAACGCCAGCACCATGCCGATCAGGTTCAGCACGAGCGCCGCAAAGGCCGCCGTGACCACGAGCAGATACTTGCCCGCCAGGATCGCTTCGCGCGGCGCGCCACTCACGAGAATGGTCTCGATGGTCTTGCGCTCCTTCTCCCCGGCAAGGACATCGACCGCCGGATGCATGGCTCCCATGCTGAGCATGAAAACGAGCAGCATCGGCAGAACGCGGGCAAGTATGGTCTGTCCCACTTCTTTCGCCGACGCGATATTTTCCGTCTCGATATTGATGATGGCAAAAGTCTCGTTCGTCTCACCGTACGCGAGAAGACGATCCTCGACGAGCGCGCGCTCCGTATCTTCGATGACTTCGCCGAGGCGGGTTTTCGCAACGCGCGATCGATCGCGCGCTTCGTCGAACCAGGCGTGCAGAGACCAGGTGCCGCCGTCAGGCGAGGGAGCCTCGATTCGCACGAAGGCGTCAACGTCCCCGGATCCGACAGCCGCGAGCGGATCCGTTTCGGTTTCGACCACGCGCCAGCGCTCGTCCGCCGCGATCGCCTCACCGAGCGGAGAGAGCGACTGTTCTTCGATCACGACGCGCGACTTCTGCTTCTCGAGAGAGCCCTGCTGAAAGCTGAACCACTCGCCGATTCCCCAGAAGAGAATCGGATAGAGCGCGAGCGGAATGACGAGGGAATACACAACGGTGTTTCGATCGCGAAGAGCGGCGCGGAGCTCACTCTTGAATACGGTGCCGATGAGTCTCATGAGATACCGGGGCCGCCCTTACTGTTCCCCGACCGCGTGGCTCGATGCGAAGAGGTCCCCGACTCCTTCGATGGCAAGAAGCTTCCCCTTGCGATCGAGGCCGCCGGAAAAGCCGTGGAGCCGCCCGTTGCTGGCGAGGATCCTGTGGCATGGAACGACGATGGGAAGAGGATTCCGGCTGAGAGCTCCGCCGACCGCGCGGGTCGCGCCCGGCTTCTCGATCGCCTCGGCAAGATCTTTGTAGCTTCGGATCTGGCCGTATTCGACTTTGGCGCATGCGGACCACACTTCCGACTGGAACTGAGTCGCGCCGAGGAATCGATAGGGAAACGTAAAGCGGCGGAGCGCGCCGTCGAAATAGCGGAGCAGTTGACGCGACGCCGAAGTCGAACCGACGGCGAGTTTCTCGGGGAACGATCCGAAGCGCGGAACGATGCGCGCCACGAAGTCCGCTTCATGCAGTCCGGAAATCGAGATCGTCGTGGCCACCTCATCGCGTGTCGCGATCCAGACGCGGCCGATCGGGGAATCGATTCCTTCGTACGAAACGACTTCTTCTCCCGACGGGCGCTCCCGATCGAGGCGCCGCTTCAAACGGCGAAAGGCCTGGACCGGGAGAGTCTTTCGATAGTGGAGTGCGAACGGGGCGAGCGGCTCCGGGGTGCCGATTCCCTCGTCGCTGATCAGAAAGCGCCGCACTTCATCCCGCGCCTCCGATCTCTCTTTCGAAGGCCACGATGTCGTGGTCGTGCGCACGATCTTCTGTACGATCTGCGCCGCGCGCGCGTCCGTTGCCCCGTATGCGGCCGCCGTCTCTTCGGGAGCGAGCCTCGCTTCGAGACGCGCGAAGAGGATCGCGTGCGCAAGCCGGTCCCAGCGTTCTCCGACCGAAGCCGCCACCGGCCTTTTCGCCGGCGCCGGATTCGGAATCGGCTCGAACGGACGCTGACGAATACGCCGGTCATGCATCGTGAGAAGTTCGAACGCGCGCTGCAGCAGATACTCACGGCCGCAGGCGCCGGGGGCTTCATCCCAGAACCGGATGAAATATTCGTACGCGAGATCTTCGGCGTCGAGAGGGTCTTCCACGAATAGAAAGAAGAATCGACTCAGCCATTCGCCGTGCCGATCGAACAGAAACGGAAATACGCGTTGCGGCGGGTTCATGATCAAGAAGAGTAGCCGCTCGGGGACGGGCCTCCAAGCGAAAACTGGCTACAGAGCGCGCGCCGAACGACCGCGTTTCCTGCCGGGGCGGCGATTCTTCACGAAGCGGTCGAGCCGGTATTTCTTGTAGAAGTGCCACATGCTGCGCTCCGAAATGCCGAGACGCCGCGCGGCGTGTGCCTGGACCCAGTCGCTTCGGTTCAGCGCGTCGATCAGCAGGCTCCGTTCGAAGTCCGATACGCGGCTCTGGAACGTCCGGGCATCCACGCCTTCCGCGTCCTGCTGCACCGCTCCGAGAATCGCGGGCGGAAGGTCCTCGGTCGAGATCGTGTCGCCGTCCCCGAGAACGACTGCGCGTTCGATCGCGTTCTCGAGTTCGCGCACGTTCCCCGGCCATTCGTAATCGATCAGAACTTCCATCGTCTCCGGCGAAACCGTTCTGGGCTTGACACCGTTCTCCTCGCAGAAAACCCCGATGAAGTATTCCGTAAGCGCCGGAATGTCCTCGCGACGATCGCGCAGCGCCGGGATCTGGAGGTTGATGACGTTCAGCCGGTAGAAGAGATCCGACCGGAAAGCCGATCTCTTCATCTCCGCGCGCAGGTCTTTGTTCGTTGCGGCAATCACGCGGGTCCGGATGTGAATCGATTCCGTCCCTCCGACCCGTTCGAACTCCCGCTCCTGAAGCACGCGGAGCACTTTCGCCTGTGTCATGAGGCTCATGTCGCCGATTTCGTCGAGGAAGATCGTACCTCTCTGCGCCTGTTCGAACTTTCCGATGCGGCGGTCCACGTTCGTTGCGATATTCTTTTCGATCCCGAACAGCTCCGCCTCGAGAAGCGTTTCCGGAATGGCGGCGCAGTTCACCTTGACGAACGGCTCGTTCCGCCGATCGCTTTCGTAATGGATGAGCGAAGCGATGAGTTCCTTCCCGGTGCCGCTCTCTCCGGTAACGAGTACGGAGGATTGCGCGTTGCAGACTTTACGCGCGTAAGTCTGCACTTCGAGAATCCCTTCGGAACGCCCCACGATCCTGCGGCGGGGCGTATATGCGCCTGCGACACCCACGTTGTCCCGCGTCCGACGGCGCGCGAGCTTCAGCAGATACGGAACGGCGTGAAGCTCCTGCTCGGGAAGCACGAGCGCGCCTTCGAGGGGCGCTTCGTCCGGCGAGTCGCTCGCGCGGATCCAGACGATCGTATGGTCGCGGTCATGATCACGAAGCCAGTCGAGGAACGACCGGTCACGCGCGCGATCGCTCGAGGCCAGAATGAGATCGGGCTCGGGGGCAGGGGTGCGGGCGCAGAGATCCGCGCCGTCCGCGACGGACAAAACGGAAGGGGTGGTGCCTTCGGGGAGAATTTCCCGCAGTCGGGTCGTGATTTCCGCTCGGCGCTCACCGCAGACGAGGATTTCGTGGCGCTTCCTCATCGGTGGACCATCGTTTCTGGGGAGCGATGGGTGCAAGACCACGGGTGACCGGCCCTGCATGCGAGCCGGTTCCTCACCGCGGTACTGTTCTCAATTATACGAACGCGGGGAATAACCTGTCAAATCGGGCCCCTTACGGGCGAGGAATTGGTGTTTGACAAAGAATGAGAGGTTCCCCTAACCTGTTGGTTCTTCAAAACGTCCCCATCGTCTAGTGGCCTAGGACGTCGCCCTTTCACGGCGAAAACCGGGGTTCGACTCCCCGTGGGGACGCTTCTGCGTCTTTTTCAGCAACTCATCGGATCAAAACCATTCGTCTGGTTTCGACTCCGGATTCCGTCTTCAGCCGATAAAAGTACACTCCGCTCGGTACCGCTCGGCCGGCGTCGTCTCTGCCCCGCCATTCGCTCACGTGTCGACCGGCGCTCCGTTCTTCGTGCAGCAGCGTGGCGATCCGGCGACCGGCCGTGTCGAAGATTTCGAGCAGCGCCGGGCCGGGCGCGCTCATTTCGAATGCGATCCGCGTCAGCGGGTTGAACGGGTTCGGCACGTTCGGGAACAGTTTCGCGCGGCTCGGGGC
>JABDJQ010000295.1 GCA_013002425.1 Gemmatimonadota bacterium | reverse complement strand
ACGCTGACACGGTCTCGCGGGCGATGACCTTGCTGCCGAGCGCGGCCTGTATGGCCACCTTGTACATCTGCCGCGGGATCAGCTTCTTGAGCCGCTTCGTGAGCTGGCGCCCCCACTGGAAAGCCTTGTCGTTGTGGACGATGACCGAAAGGGCGTCGACGGGTTCGCCGTTCACGAGCAGGTCGAGGCGCACCATGTTCGAAACCCGGTAGCCGGCGTGGTCGTAGTCGTAAGACGCATAGCCCCGCGTCGCGGACTGCAGCCGGTCGTAGAAATCGAGAACGATCTCCGCCAGCGGAATTTCGAACTGCAGCAGCACGCGGGTCCGCTCCAGATACTCCATCGACTTGTGAGTGCCGCGTTTGTCCATGACGAGCTTGGTCACGGGGCCGACGTACTGTGCCGGAACGATGATGGAAGCGGTCACGATGGGCTCTTCGATCGAGTCGATCGTGCTCCGGTCCGGGAGCGCGTGCGGGTTGTCGATCACGATCTGTTCGCCGTTCAGCAGGTTGATGCGGAAGACGACGCTCGGCACCGTGCTGATGAGGTTCAGGCCGTACTCGCGCTCCAGCCGTTCCTGCACGACCTCGAGATGGAGCATCCCGAGAAAGCCGCAGCGGAATCCGAACCCGAGAGCCTCCGATGTCTCCGGCTCCCACGTGATCGCCGCGTCGTTCAGTCGGAGCCGATCGAGGGCGTCACGAAGAGCGTCGTAGTCGGCGGGATCGATCGGATAGAGACCGCTGAACACCATCGGTTTCGGTTCCTGGAAACCGGGAAGGGCGTCGACTTCCTGTCCCACGAGCGTTACCGTATCGCCCACCTGCGCGTCCTGAATCCGCTTCACGCCCGCCAGCATGTACCCCACGCTCCCGGCTTCGAGCATGGGTTTCGGGACGCGCCCGAGACGAAAGGCGCCGACTTCGTCCACCGTGTACTCCTGACCGGTGGAGAGAAAACGGATCCTGTCGCCCGTTTTGACCGAGCCCTGCATGACGCGAAGGTAGATGTTCACTCCGCGAAAGCGATCGAACGCCGAGTCGAACACGAGCGCCTGAAGCGGCTTGTCGTCTTCGCCCGTCGGCGCGGGAATCAGGTCCGTCATGCGATCGAGCAGGTCCGCGACACCGAGGCCCGATTTCGCGCTGATCTCGAAGACGTTCTCCTCCGGCTCGCCGGTCAGATCGCAGACCGCGGCCTTCACGTCCTCGGTGCGCGCGCTCGGAAGATCGATCTTGTTGAGCACGGGTATGATCTTGAGGTCGCTCTCGAGCGCCAGGTAGAAGTTCGCGATCGTCTGCGCTTCGATTCCCTGCGCGGCATCGACTACGAGAAGAGCTCCCTCGCACGCTTTCAGTGAGCGGGAGACTTCGTACGAAAAGTCGACGTGGCCCGGCGTATCGATCAGGTTGAACTCCCAGATTTCGCCCTTCCGGTCCTTGTACTCGATCCTGATGGCGTGCGCCTTGATCGTGATGCCGCGCTCGCGCTCGAGGTCCATGCTGTCGAGCACCTGCTCGCGCATCTCCCCGTGCTGCAGCGTTCCCGCGAGTTCGAGGAACCGGTCGGCCAGGGTCGACTTCCCGTGGTCGATATGAGCGATGATGCAGAAGTTGCGAATACGTTTCGTGGTAGTCATAGCGTCAGTGGATGCCACGGAAGAACCGCTTGAAACGGGGCATGGTCTTCGTCCTGTCCCAGGAGAAGTAGAGGAACATGGCGCTCCCCTCCACCCTGTCGCG
Source organism: Gemmatimonadota bacterium (assembly GCA_013002425.1). Taxonomy (GTDB): domain Bacteria; phylum Orphanbacterota; class Orphanbacteria; order Orphanbacterales; family Orphanbacteraceae; genus JABDJQ01. The sequence goes on along the minus strand of JABDJQ010000295.1, from coordinate 655 downwards.
GTGGAGAAACCCCCAGTGCCGGCTGTCGTCACTGAAATTTCGATTGTCTCCGAGCATCAGCAGATATTCCTCCGGCACGACCTGGGGGCCCCAGTTGCGATACGGGCTTCCCGTGCCTTTGAGGGCGATATACGTTTCATCACGCGGTTCGCCGTTCAGGTAAAGACGGTTGTCCCGCACTTCGACGGTATCACCCCCGACCGCGACGCACCGCTTGATGAAGTTCGCGTCTTTGTGAGGCGCGCGAAACACGATGATGTCTCCGCGCGCGGGCGGGCGCACTTCAGGCAGCCTGACTTCCGTTCCCGGAATGCGCGCGCCGTACAGAAACTTGTTCGCTACGAGAAAATCCCCGACGAGCAGCGTGTCTTCCATCGAACCCGATGGAATCTGATACGCCTGCACGACGAAAGAGCGCAGGAACAGAAAGATGGCCGCCGCCACGAAGATCGCTTCCCCGTAATCGCGAAGAAGGTTCCCCCTCTTCTTCGGGGGCGTGACGCGCTTTCTTCTTGTGGCCATCGCGGTTCCTAAAAATGCGAAGAAAGGACGAATGCCGCCCCTTCTTCGCCGTTCGGTTCGATCGAAAACGTGACGCGCTCGACCTCTTCGATCTGCTCGTCAAACCCTACCATATGCGCGTCGACGTACGCAT
>JABDJQ010000292.1 GCA_013002425.1 Gemmatimonadota bacterium | reverse complement strand
GGTGCGCCGAAGGCGGCCGGCTCAATGGGGCCCGCTTCGTCGCACACACGCGCCACCCCACTCCCCCCGACACATCCCCCCGCTGAAAGAGGGAAGAGGGAGAAGAAAAGAGAGGAAAGGCGGCGCGCGGGCGACAACCTTCAAAGTCGGTCGGCCAGGGCCGATACGGGCCAGGTAGATGGGTTGGTTTGTCTGGCGGTGCGGAAGTCGACGAACCTCCTTTCTTCCTCAGGTTCTTCCCTTCGCGAAAGCCCGGTCATGAAGCGACGCGAACGCGCGCGTGTCCGGCGGGGCGCGGTCGTGCCGTGCGGCGACGACGCCGGCCCCATTGAGCCGGCCGCCTTCGGCGCACCGACAGATCCCGTCTCCCGACAACAGAAGTCACCCCGGATTCCGCCTGCCACGACAATCATCAAAGGCGGTCGGCCAGGGCCGGCGAGGAGCCGCCACGGCACGACCGCGCGCCCACAAGTCACACGAGAGAAGTCAGGTTCAGACTCGGGGAACCGGCGGTTGGTATTCGCTGTCACGAAATCGAATCGTGCCGTCGAGGATCGAGGCGAAGGTGGCCGGATCGACGTTGCCGCCGGAAAGGACGACGGCGATCGGGCCCGCCGGCTCGTGCGCGCCGGACAGAAGGGCCGCCACGCCGAGTGCGCCGGACGGTTCGACCACGAGTTTCATGCGCTCGAAGAGAAAGCGTACGGCGTCGGCGATCGACTGTTCGGAAACCGTGACGATGGCATCGACATGCTTTTGGATCAGCGGGAACGTGAGATCGCCGAGGAACGGGGTGCGCGTGCCGTCGGCAATCGTGGGGGGATTGCGAATCGTGTGAATCACGCCGGTTTCGAACGATCGTCTGGCGTCGTCGGCGAGCGCGGGCTCGACTCCGACGACGACAGGGCGCGCCGCGCGACTCGGGGTCGCGCCTGGTGCGTCGTACGTCTCCTTCCAGGCAAGCGCGCATCCGCCGAGAAGCCCGCCGCCGCCGCAAGGCGTCATGAGCTCGACCGCAAGGGGGGCCTGTTCCCGGATTTCGAGCGCCACGGTTCCCTGCCCGGCGATCACGTGTTCATGATCGAACGGCGGAACGAGCACGGCGCCCGTCTCTTCCGCGATCGGACGGGCGACTTCCTCGCGCGTCGTCTGCCGGGGATCGAACGGAACGACGCGGGCACCGTATCCCTCGGTCGCTCGCCGCTTGGAATCGGGAGCGTCATGCGGCATGACGATCGTCGTTTCGATATCGAGCAGGCGGCCCGCGAGCGCGATCGCCTGCGCATGGTTGCCGGACGAATACGTGAGAACGCCCCTCTTGCGCTCATCGGGGCCGAGCTGCGCCAGCGCGTTGTAAGCGCCGCGCACTTTGAAAGCGCCGACTCGCTGGAAGTTCTCGCACTTGAGATAAACCGGGACACCGACGCGTTCGTCGAGAGTGCGCGACGTATGAACGGGAGTATCGTTCAGGACGGGCGCGATCCGTTTACGCGCCTCGGTGATGTCGCGCAGCGTGATCATGCGTCGGGTGCGGCGCCGACTTCACGCACGGCCTCGAGTACGCGATCGTGGAAGAGTCCGTTCGTTACGATCACGCCGGTGTTGTTCGCGAGGGTTTCGCCTGCGCGAAAGTCGAGCGGTTTTCCGTTCACGTCGCTCACGCGGCCGCCCGCTTCCTCGACTACGATCACGCCGGCGGCATGGTCCCAGATCTTCTCCTGATACCCCTTCCTGCTCGGGAGCCGCAGGTAGATCGCCGCGTCGCCGCGCGAAACGGAAGCGTACTTGCACTGGCTGTCGATTCGGAAAGGTTCGGCTTCGATGCCGAGGATCTTCGAGATCGCGGCGTGCTTCCCGTGGGCGGCGTGCGCGCTTTCGACAGACTCGCAGAAACGCGCCTTACGAATATCTTCGTCGCTGTCGACCGCAACGACGCGGGCGTCGCCTGCGCCGATCGGCCGGACGCGCGTCCCCTCGCCGCGGGCGGCATCAAAGAGCGCGCCCAGGGGGACGGCGGCGCCGTTCGTCTGCGCCGCAAGATTCGGGCAGCCGAGAACGCCCACGACGACTTCGCCGTTCTCGATCAGCGCGAGTGCGATCGCGTATTGATCGCCGCGGAGAAATCCCTTGGTGCCGTCGATCGGATCGAGAGTCCAGAAGCGTCCGTCTCTCTTCGCGCTTCCGCCTCCGGCTTCGACGGCGCGCATCATCGCGGGCTCGTCCATGGCGGGCTCGTGCTTCGAAACGAGCGCGGAGACTTTCGCGCGCAAGGCGTCGTTCGCGCGCAGCTGGTCCGTATCCTCTTCGCCCACGATCGGATCTTCAGGGAACGCGCCCTTCAGAATCGCGCAGATGAGCGCCTGGCTTCCGAGGTCGGCGATCGTCACCGGAGAGCGGTCGTTCTTTTCGATCGAATCCGAAGAGACGAGCGTGCTCTGCACGTCGCTGCAGAGCGCGGCGGCTTTCGTCACGGCGGCAAGCGCCACCTCGGTTTCCCGTTTCCAGTTCATGCGAGTCCTTTCGTTTCCTTATAAAGGATCCAGGGATCGCCTTTGCGTCGGCGATACACGCCTTCGTGCACGGCGGTCCGATCCCCGTTTACATAGTGGTCGAGCGCGAATTCGATCGCACGGAATGCGATGCGCGCCCATGGAATTTCGTCGGGCCGAAAGAAGCGCGCGTCGCTGCTCTCGGGTCCCGGATCGAGCGCGTCGGTTTCGAGCGAGCTCAAATAGAGCAGGTATATCTGATTGACGTGCGGCAGGCTGAAGGCCGAAAAGAGCCGTTCGATCGTCACGATCGCGCCCGCTTCCTCCATCGTCTCCCGCGCGGCTCCCTCTTCGGCGCTTTCCCCTTCTTCGAGGAACCCGCAGGGGAGCGTCCAGTATCCGGCGCGCGGTTCGATGGCGCGTTCGCAGAGCAGAATGCGCCCTTCGTGAACCGGGAGGGTGCCCGTCAATATTCTCGGATTGTCGTAATGGATCTCGCCGCACTTCGTGCACACGTCCCGCACGAACGTGTCGCCGGCCGGCACTTCTCTGGCGGTCGGTTTTCCGCAAACCCTGCAGTACGCTGCCGGCATGACCCTTCCTCAGTACAGTTCGAGCTTCATCAGGCGGCCGTCGAGCGCGCCGTTCCGAAGCGGCTTCTTCCAGCTCGTCTTGAGACCGATTGACTTCACGAGTTCCTTGTCCCCTACATATATGTACGCTTCGGAGCCGCGGCACTTCTGCTTGAGAGTATCGCCGAATTCCTTGAGCAGTTTCGCGGCCTCGTCGCGGCGTCCGATGCGCACGCCGTACGGGGGGTTCGTGACGATGACGCCTTCGAACGCTTCGATGCTCTGGAACGGCCTCGCGATCAGATCGACCCGCACGGAGCCGGGCAGGTGCGCGAGGTTTCTTTCCGACGCCTCGATCGCGGCCGCATCGCGGTCGCTCCCCGTGATGAGCCCCTGGTCGACGCGCTTGATGCGCGCGTCTTCTTCCGCGCGGACGCGCTTCCATTC
>JABDJQ010000264.1 GCA_013002425.1 Gemmatimonadota bacterium | reverse complement strand
TCCCGGCGGATGACACTGCAGGCGATCGTTCGGAGCCCGCGCCGGTGTTCGCCGAACTCGATCTGAACCTGCACGCGCTCGTCGACGGCGAAATCGTGGCGAGCCGGGTCGATCATCACGAGTCGATCGAGTCAGACGGCTGGAAGCTGATCCGTCTCCCGAGGAAGGGGGGCGTGCAGCTTTACGACATCGCGGGAGGCGACCGCGCGGAGAAGCGCGATCTGGCCGCGGACCACCCCGGGCGCGTCCGTGCCATGCTGGCGGCGCTCGACGCGCGAAACGCCGCAGCGGAGGCGCGAAGGGCGGCTTCCCCTGCGGGCCGGATCGTGCTCGACGACGACGAGAAGGAGCGCCTTCGCGGGCTCGGCTATCTCGGCCGCTGATCTTGACGAGGACCATGACGGGCCGTAAACTGAATGGAGATCCACAGACCCCTTTTTCGATCCGGATGATCAACCTGAGATCCCGTGAAAGCTTTACGTAAAGTCTTGGAAAGGACCGTTTTATGTCTCGAATCATGATGGTCGGCCTGATAGCGGCTCTCGCGCTCTACGGATGCGCGAAGAACGAGGTCGACTTCTCCGAAGAGCAGTCGGCCGCCCCGGCCGCTCAGGCCGCGAACGACGCTTTCGCCCCGTCCGGCGAAGCCGGCGCCGTGTTCGCCTCCGTCAACGGAACTCCGATCACGACCGTCGACGTCGACAACGAAGTCGCCCGCATCTATCGCCAGATGGGAGGCGGACAGATCAGCCCGTTCCAGGCCGAGCAGATGAAGGAACAGCTCTTCGCGCAGGCCCAGGACAATCTCATCAACAAGATCGTGCTGTACGACGCCGTGAAAGAGCAGCGGATCGAAGTGGCCGAGGAAGAGCTCGCCGCGCGTTTCAAGGAGTATCGCGACCAGTTCCCGTCCCAGGAGGTTTTCGACGAACAGATTCGCCGCATGGGCTTCACCGAGCAGGAGCTCAAAGAAGAGATGGCGATGAACATTCAGATTCAGAAGCTGCTCGAATCGAATACCGAAGCCGTTTCGCTTCCCTCCACGGCTGACTGCCGCGAGTTTTACGACGCCAATGTCGAAGCGTTCTCGAGCGGCGAGGAAGTGCACGCGAGCCATATTCTGCTGCGTCTCGAGCAGACCGCGGACGAGGCCGCGAAGAGCGCGGCCCAGGCGAGCCTTGCCGATCTTCGCAAGCAGATCGTGGCAGGCGCCGACTTTGCCGAACTCGCCACCGCGCACTCGGATTGCCCGAGCAAGGCGCAGGGCGGGGATCTCGGCTGGTTCGAACGCGGGCGCATGGTCGAACCGTTCGACAACGCCGTGTTCAATCTGAAGCCGGGGGAGATCAGTCCCGTGATCGAAACGCAGTTCGGCTATCACATCATCAAGTGCGCCGAGCGGAAGCCGGCCGAGACGAAGTCGTTCGACGAGGTAAAGAACGACATTCAGAACGGGCTTCAGGAAGAGCGCCGCAACGAACAGTACTCGCGCTACATCGAGGAGCTGCGCGGCAAGGCCGACGTCAAGATGGAAAACGGCTAGGGGGCTCGCCGCGAGCTTTCGCCGAATACGTAATCAGCCCCGTGCACGGAATGTGCGCGGGGCTTTTTCGTGAAACACACTGTCGTCTAACCCGGCGTGTTGCGGATCAGCTTCAGCTCGCTCTTGATATCGTCGCGATTCGGCGCCAGTTCGGTGGCGATGCGGAACTCGCGTTCGGCTTCGCGCGCCATGCCGCGCACGGCGTAGCAGCGGGCGAGTTCGACGCGCGCCTCGACGTTCGCGGGGTCGATCCCGACCGCGAGCCGGAACTCGATCGACGCGCGTTCGAACTGGCGCGCTTCGAGATACCGTTTTCCCATGTCGGTGCGGAATCCTGAATCCGCGGGGTCGACGGCGATCGTGCCGCCGCGCGCGCCCGTAATCGTGCGGGGGCCGTGCGGCGCTTCACGCAATGAGATCTGAATGGCGATGCGGTCGACCGATCGCTGCAGGAAGTTTCGCATGTCCTGTCGTTCGACGGGAAGCGCGAGGGCGGTCCGGAACTCGACGAGCGCCTCGTCGAGCCGGCGCGAAGCTTCGAGCGCGCGCGCGAATCGGAGATGGGGAAGCTCCTGATCGGGTGCGGCGGCAAGGGCGTCGCGGAAGAGCGACTCCCCGCGCTCCCGCATGCCGAGGACCCAGTAGCGGTCGGCGAGGTCGCAAAGTCCTTCGACGCCGAGACCGCTCTCGCTTCGCGCGATTTCCGTGTCGATGATCGTGTTGAACTGCTGTCCCACGGCCTGGAGAACGGGCGAATGCTCCTGCGTGAGCCGGTTCGCGAACGGGCGGGCCTCGGCCCATTCCCCGGCGCGCAGGCTCAGCATGACGCGCGCGAGCGCGCTCGCTCCGGTTTCCCTGCCGCGAATCTTCGTGAGCGTCTCGGCTACCTTGTCCCATTCGCCGCGCACGCGATAAAGGCGGAACAGATTCCATTGCACCACGGAATTGTCGGGCGCCTGACGCAGCGCATCCAGGAAACGCGCCTCGTCCTCGGGGCGGGAACCGCCGATCGCGTGCAGGTTCGGGTCGTCCGGCGTTTCGCGGAACGCTTCGCCGAGATGAATGTCGGTTCGCCAGATGCGGCCGAACTCGTCGGGCAGGTTCGCTTCGATCCACCGGATCGTCTGCGCTTCGAGAAGATGATACGCGGACGCCTCGTACTCACGCAGCGTCGTGATGACATCGGCCGAATCCTCGGGCGCGATCGTGAGATACGGCGCGATGCTGGAGCGATGAAAGCGCATGGCGTCGATGATTTCGGGGCGCGTGCGCAGTTCGCGCGAGTATTCGAGATACGGCTTCGCGTCGCTGTTGACGGGAACGCCCTTCGTATAGAGCGCGAGATCGTTCTCGTCCATCAGATGATACGCGAGCAGCTGGTACGGGTCGTTCATCGTGTAGTTCTCGAGTTCGGTTCGCACCGGTTCCTGGGCCGCGCGCGCGACGAACTCGTCCCAGTCGACCGCCAGTTCGTCGAGCGTTCCGATGACCACGAGGTGATTCGGGTTCACGTACCACATGCTCGAATGCGGGAACACGGAGACGAACGTCTTCAGCAGAATCTGGAACTGTTCTTCCGTGAAGCTGTTGTTCGGCACCCACGCGCAGACCGCGCCGCCCGGCGCGAGCTTCTTCTTGCATTCCTCGTAGAATTCCACGGTGTAGAGCGCGGGGCTGTGGCTCGGATGAATCGCGTTGAATGAAATGAGATCGTAGCGGTCGTCGGTCCGGAAT
>JABDJQ010000262.1 GCA_013002425.1 Gemmatimonadota bacterium | reverse complement strand
CTTCCGGACGGCGAACATGTGGTCTATCTGAGCATGTCCCCGGAAAACGCCGAGCTGCGGGTCGCGTCGCTCGACGGCTCCGTCGACCGCAAGCTGATGGATACCCAGTCGAACGCGCGCTACGCGAACGGACATCTCCTGCATACGCGCGGCAACACGCTCATCGCGACGCCGTTCGATCCGAAGAGCCTGACGGCCACGGGAGACGGGCTGACGATTCTCGAGCCGGTCGCCATGTCGCCGAACTGGGGCCGCGCCGACTTCGACGTGTCGCAGAACGGCGTTCTCGTCTATTCGCGCGAAATCGCCGAGACGGGATCCCGGATCGTGACCTACGCGCGCGACGGCAGGACCCTCGCATCCGCCGAGAATCCCTTCGGCATGGACGACTTCACGCTGTCGCCCGACGACGGCCGGCTCGCGTTCATGCGCTCCGACCCGGTGGAAGGGGACTACGACGTCTGGATCTACGATCTGAACCGCGAGACCTACTCGCGCCTTTCGCTTTCGGGAACCGCCGACGACCCGGTCTGGTCGCCGGACGGGCGGCACGTCGTCTTTGCCGACAACCGCCAGCTCTATCGGCGCCTCGCGAGCGGTGCCGGAGAGCAGGAACTCGTCGGTTCGAGTCCCGAGGACAAGGTGCCGCACGACTGGTCGCGCGACGGGCGCTGGATCATTTTTTCGATCGTGACAGGCAGCAGCCTCGAGGACCTCGTGGCCATCGATCTCGAAGGGGAAGCGCCGGAGCCCGACTCCACCGAGACCTGGATCGGCAAGCCCGTGACTGTTCTCGCGACGCCCTATCGCGAAACGCAGGCCGCGCTCTCGCCCGATGCGCGCTGGATCGCCTATGCGTCCGACGCTTCCGGCGAGATCGAAGTATACGTGCAAAGCTTTCCCGACCTCGAAGAGAAGTGGCAGATCTCGACCGACGGCGGCGGCATGCCGCGATGGCGCGGTGACGGGCGGGAACTCTACTTCGCGAACCTGGACCGCGCGATCATGGCTGTCGAAATCACCCCTGAGGGCGGCGGGGCCGCGGGCGACGGGTCCGGGGGCGGCCGCAAGCTTGCGATCGGCGATGTCCGCAAGCTCTTCGACACGAACATGGACCGCTCTGTCTACATCCGCACGCATCAGTACGTCGTAACCGACGACGGCGAAACCTTCATCGTCGGCGAACGCCCCGCGGCCGCCGAACGCGGCGGCAGCCACTGGGAACTCGTGACGAACTGGGACGTGGTGCTGGGGGAATGAGGCTCGCGGGGCGAGTTCTACTCTGCGTTTTTGCTTTGAATCTTCCCGTCGCGCTCAGCGCGCAGGAAGAATCGCAAGCTGCCGACTCCGCCTCAAACAGCGGACTGCAGATTCACAATGAGATCAATCGCGGAGTCACCTACATCGATTCCCTCGGAGCCGGTTACAACCTCAGATACATACCGGTTACGATCACGAACGACAGCAGTGCCGCGATCCATCTTCAACTGTCCTTCTCGTCAGAATACAGACACCCGCCTCCCGACACGAACGAGACCTTCCAACTGATTCCGTTGCCGGAAGAATGGGCGCGCGGCGGCGCGGGAGTTACGGACAGCATGCTGAGTGAAGTCCCGAACTACATCGCTCAGCCCGCAATGAACGCGACCATTGAGCCCGGCGGCGAACTGGTTCTGGGCATCGCGACACTCTATGCCACCGGGAAAACGAGAGGCATTCTCCCGAGAACGCTGTTCCTGCATCAGGAGAGCGGAATGTTTCCCACCTGCGACTGGTTCATGGAAGACGAGCCGACATCCGATTCCACGATCGCACTCGGGCTCAAGCTCGTCACGGGCGATTACTGCATGGTGATTCCGTGCGGGCGGGTTTCCGATCCGCATTCAGAGGAATGAGCTCATGACGAACCGGGATGTGGAGCCGGGGGGGCAGGACGATGGCGAGTCACGACGAGTTCTACCAGCGTGCCGAGCTCTATCATCATGGGCGAGCGGAACTTTCCAATCGCCAGAGAGCTTTGAGCGCGCTCCAGGTCGTTCGCTCGGTCGGCGTCGCGGAAGGAGTGAAATGAACCGTGAGCACGGGCCGCAGATCGCCCGGTTCCTGTTCGCGCGAGTCGAACCTCCGTACGGTCGACGGCGCGCCCTCCTCCCCCTTCAGGAGCAAGCCGTAGTTCGAGACGGGATTGTCGAGCCATTCGCGAACGAGTTGTATGAGCGCCGCGCCGGTCCAGGAGACGAACCCCTCGGGCCCGACCGCGAGCGTGTCGAGACCGGCCGGGTCGAAGTCGCCCCCCGCCTGACTCCAGAGTTCGTCCGGGAAGTGCCGGTGGAGCCAGGTCGCGTCGCCGGTGTCGGCAGGCGCGCCGCGCCCCCCGTTCGAGCGCGAAGCCCCCTCGCCCCAGATCGCCGTCGCGAGATGAATCGACACGCTCACGCTGTCGGGGAACGGCGCGCTGTCGACGTGAAGCCTGAGCTCGGCGGAATCGACCGTGGCGCCCCCGGGGACTTCCCCGGCGACGTCGAAGAGAAGGAGCGCACGGCGCGTGTTCGACCCTGCGTTGTTTCCGGCGAAGAGCCCCGGACCGGAACCGCTCGCCGTGGCGCCGGTCGAGTCTTCGAATAGCGTCGCGTCCCGAGCCGGCTCGAGAACGATCGTTTCTGCATCAACTTTCGTGAACGAAAGCGCGTGCGCGCACGCGAACGAGAGGACGAGCGCGGGAACGATTCCGACCTGCCTGGATCCGATGTGATTTGTCCGCTTCATCGTACGATCTCCATCTTCCGCGTGACCCGGTCACCGGGCAGACTACGGCCATTCCGGTCTCTTGCTTCAGAATTTTAGCACTGGGGCGAGCTCTTCCCTCATAAGGGACTTCCACTACGGCGCTACTCCGTCTCTTCAGCAGCCGCGCATCTATTCGCGAGCCTGGCGCGAAGTTTCAGGCCTCATCCATCTTCCGCCCCTTAGCCGGGACGTCAGCCGGGCCTCATCAGACCTGCTGACGTGAACGCGTGACGATACCGTAGCGAACACACGAAGGCGCCGAGTCATGAATACGACCCGGCGCCTCGCACTACCCTGGTTGTTTCTGATCCTCGCCGCTAGAAGCCGACCTCTCCGTCGATCACGAG
>JABDJQ010000238.1 GCA_013002425.1 Gemmatimonadota bacterium | reverse complement strand
GGGGTAGAGGGCGTAGCTCTGAAAGACCATCGCGATGTCGCGGTCGCGCGGGGCGAGGTCGTTCACGACACGGTCGCCGATGCGGATCTCGCCGCTGTTGACCGGTTCGAGGCCCGAGAGAACGCGGAGCACGGTCGATTTTCCGCATCCGGAAGGGCCGACGAGCACCATGAACTCGCGATCATGGATTTCGAGGTCGAGATCGTCCAGAACCGTGATTCCGGCCCCGTAGCGCTTTGTGACGCCGCTGAGACGTACTCCAGCCAAGGCTTCCTCGTGGTTTGCCGCCGTCGGTCGTTTTCGGCGGATTTCCGCTGTACCTGTACCTCGCGAGATTGCCACATCCCGATGGATTTATCCACCGGAATGTGCTAGTATTACAGAACTTACGGCAATCCGCTCCTCTGAACGAGACTATACACAACAAGGGAGAAGCCATGCGCAAATGGACTTTCATGACGGGTGTTCTGCTCGCCGCGCTTCTGATCAATACGGAAGCGCGCGCGGAAGCGTTCGGAACACCGACGATCGATGGCGTCATCGATGGCGTGTACGGCGCGGCTGAAGCATCAGACCCGTTCGGCGATCACTGGGCATCGAACAACAACATCGACCTCGGCGATCTGTACGTATGCAATGACGCGACGTTCTGGTACTTCGCCTTCACGGTGAACGACAATATCGTGTCTACGAACTGGGGCAAATACGTGCTCAGCATCGACACGACGAACGACACGAACGGCGGAACCACGGATCCCTGGGGCCGGAACGTGACGATCAGCGATCCGCACAAATCGGAATTCACCGTGCGGAGCTGGCTCGACGCGCAGCCTTACGGACCGGAGGACAGCCAGCTCTGGTCGTGGGATCAGGGAACGACGACCTGGACCGAGACGAGCTCACTGGTAGACGCTGCTGTGGGCGCCGGCACGACATCCGTGCTCGAATGGAAGATCGCGAAAGCCGATATCGGCGATCCCGACACGATCTACGTCGAGGTGTGGACGACCGGCGGCGGCGGCGGCGACAACGCGCAGGACACGTCGAACGATCCGGCCGACGACTGGAACGCGACGGACTGGGCGACGACGTCGATTCTCTCGAGCTCCACGTGTGTAGCGAAGCAGACGGGCGCCGACGTGACGCCCCCGACGCTCTCTTCCGCCCGTCCCACGCTGCAGGACGGCGCCGGCGACCCGGACTACGACAACGTGGTCGTCAAGTTCTCGGAAGCCGTGCAGATCGGCCAGGCCACGAACACCGCGAACTACACGGTGACGGGCGCCACGATCAATTCCGTGAGTGTGCTCTCGGTCGATACGTATCGGCTGAACCTCGCGGCGGATCTGCCGCTTGCAAGCTGCGTAACGGTGGAAGCCACCGGTATCGCCGACGCCGCAGGCAATACGATCGTCGACAACAACACGACGAACGTCGACGACTTCTATCTCACGAAGCTCGTGATCAACGGGCTCATGAACCTGCACCTGCAGAGCACGAGCTACTTCCCCGCGGCCGACACGTTCGGCATCGAGGGAAGCCTGGCGCCGCTGACGTGGGATCCGCTCTGCGACGACCTCATGAACGACGCCGGTACGGGCGGCGACGCCGTGGCAGGCGATTCGATCTACGCGAAGACGCTCGTGTTCGCCAACGGCTGCACGGGCGGCGTTACGGACACGCTCCAGCTGCAGTACAAATTCAACCATCAGTGCGTGAATCCCGGCTACGAGTCGACCTCGAATCACGTGTACACGCTCGACGGCTCGCTCGACTGCGATACGCTGAACATCTGGTGGGAAGACATCGCGCCGATCAACCTGACCGACAAGGACATCGACGTGATCTTCTTCGTCGCGGGGCTCGTGCCGCCGTTCAATACGGGCGATTCGCTCGCGATCAACGGCTCGCAGCTGCCGTTCGACTTCAATCTGCCGCCGCTCGTGACGAGCCTCATGAACGACGACGGAACCGGCGCCGACTCGACGGCCGGTGACGGGACCTACTCGCTCCGCGCGACGTTCCCGACCGGTACGATCAAGAACTTCGAGTACAAGCACATCCTGAAGGAAGTCGGCGACACGCTCTGGAACTACGAGTGCCTCGGCCAGGGGAATCGCAACGTGTTCCTGAACGACACGCTTTTCTCGACGACGAATCCGATCGTGCTCGACCTCCTCTACTGGGACTTCTGCGGCCAGGTGGTCGGCGTTGACGACGCGGATCCGGAGAGCGCGATTCCGGGTACGGCGATGAAGCTGTTCCAGAACACGCCGAATCCGTTCAACCCGCGGACGTCGATCGAGTTCAGCCTGCCCGAGCGTATGGCCGTGAACCTGAACGTCTACGACGCCTCGGGGCGGCTCGTGAAGACGCTGCTCGATCGCGAACTCGGCGCCGGCGCGTATGTCGGCGGCAACGCGGTCGTCTGGGACGGCACCGACAACGCGGGGAAACCGGTCTCGTCGGGCATGTACTTCTACAAGCTGCAGAACGAGAAGGAAAAAATTACGCGGAAGATGACGCTGATCCGGTAACGGAGCGAAATCAGAGATCCCGCAGCAACCAGGGGCCGGCCGATCGATTCGGTCGGCCCTTTTTTGTTCGTCGGCGATGTCGATTCGAGTGCGCCGTTTTCGTCAAGAGGGTGAAGCGGGCGGAAGAGCCGCCTGCACGGGATCAGACCCGCGAGGAGCAGTCCCGCACGGGCCGCGAATCGCATCGAACAGGAGACGGGAACCATGCCGAAGTACATTCTGGAGCTTCACGAACCGCCGGTCGGGAAGGGAACGGACATTTCACCGGAAGAGATGCAGCAGATGATCGCGGAATACACGGAGTGGAGCCGCAAGATGGGACAGGCCGAAATCGTGGTCGACGGCTGGAAGCTCACGAACGAAGGCGGAAAGCACCTAGTGGCCAAAGGCGGCAAGGTCGCCGTGACGGACGGACCGTACAGCGAGGCAAAGGAGATTCTCGCCGGCCTCTTCCTGATTCAGGCACGCGATTACGACCATGCGGCCGAAGTCGCGCAGTCGTGCCCCCACATGAAGTTCGGGCGGATCGTGATCCGCCAGGTCGACATGATGGAAGAGTGATCGTGAGCGCGAACGAATTCGTCGAGCATCTCTTCCGGCACCGGGCGGGGCAGATCACCGCGAGCCTCGCCAGGGTCCTCGGCTTCGGCCAGATCGACCTCATCGAGGAGGTCGTGCAGGAGGCGCTCTACAAGGCGCTCGCGCTCTGGCCGTATCAGGGCGTGCCGCGCAATCCGACGGCGTGGATTATCGAAGCCGCAAAGAACGCCGCCTATGATCGCCTTCGCCGCGAGAAGGTGTGGCGCGAGAAGGAAAGCGCGGTGCGGGCGGTCCTCGAAGGGTGGGCCGACCACGAGTTCGCGAGCGGCGGCGGGATTTCGCGTGACTCCGGCGGCGCCGGGTTCGCGGGCGAAATCCGCGACGACACGCTCGCGATGATGTTCACGTGCTGTCACCCGAAGCTCTCGCCCGAGTCGCAGGTGGCGCTCACGCTGAAAGTAGTCGGCGGTTTCAGCGCGTCGGAAGCCGCGCGCGCGTTTCTGATCCCGAAGGAGACGATGGCCCAGCGCATCGTGCGCGCGAAACGAACGCTCCGCGAGGCGCAGGTCTCGCTCGCAATCCCCGGTCCGGACGAAATCGACGATCGCCTCGCCCCGGTTCTCCAGACGCTCTACCTGATGTTCAACGAAGGGTACGCGTCGTGGGCCGGCGAGACGCATCTGCGGCGCGATCTCTGTTACGAGGCGATCCGGCTCTGCGCGCTCCTCGCCGGCCACCCCGTCACGGGCCGCCCCGAAACACACGCGCTTCACGCGCTTCTGCTTCTGCAGTCGTCGCGTTTCGACTCGCGCCTCGACGAAGCGGGCAATCTCGTTCTGCTCGCGGATCAGGACCGTAAGCAATGGGATCGCGACGCGATCACGGCCGGCACGGCGGCGCTCAATCGCTCTGCATCGGGGGACCGGATCACGCCGTATCACAGGGAAGCCGAAATCGCGGCGTGTCACGCGCTCGCGCCCTCGTACGAAGAGACCGACTGGCCGCGCATACTGGCGTGCTTCGACGCCCTGATCGCGGCGAACCCCTCGCCCGTGATTCGCACGCATCGCATGGTCGCCCGCATGGAAGCAGGTGATCTGGCCGGCGCGCGGGAGGAGGAACGTCTGCTCGAGGAGGAGGCGTCGCTCCGCGATTACGTGCCCTTTCTCGTGGCCCGCGCGGAACTGGCCGAGCGCAGAGGGGAGCGCGTCGAAGCCGCCGCGATCTTCGCGCGGGGAATCGAACGCGCGCACTCCGACCCCGTGAAACGCCATCTGCAAAGGCGGTGGGCGAAGCTCGCCGGCCCGCATTCAGGATAGCGGGAGCGATCGGCCTGTCGCACTGCACTTACTTTCCGAACGAAGTTCTAAGTATCGAAAATCAGGCTGCAGCATGTGACGCCGCTCTCGGCCTTGGCGAGCTCGGAGACGGGCACCACCACGGCGCGGATCCCGGCGCGCGTCAGGCGTGCGCGGGTGCGATCGAAACCGGCGGGGTAGACCACGGTGTCGCCGACGAGCAGCGCGCAGGCGGCCCGCGGCTCGCCGGGATCGACGTCGATCATGCGCAGGCCGTCGAAAGCGGACGCGTCGGCCCAGTCGCGATTGATGAGCAGCGTGCCGGGCCCCACGAGACCGACGGCGGACTTGAGATGAAGGCATCCGCTGAGTGTTACGGGGATCACGGTGTAGCCGTGAGGCGCGAGCGCGGCGCGGAACTGGGCGATGGCGTTCTCGTTCGTGCGTTCGGAACGCCCGATGTAAACGGTGCGATCGACGACGAGGACGTCTCCGCCGTCGATCGTGCCGGGCGCTTCTATGGCGATCATTGTGCGATAGGGGGCGAGGGCTTCCGCGATGCTCGCGGTCTCGGGCCGGCGCGACTCCGCACCGGGGCGCGTGATGATCGCGAGTTCCGGCAGCACGACGGCCGCGTCTTCGACGAACACGGAATCGGGGAGGTCCGGTTCCGCCGGAAGCGCCTGCACGTCGCAGCCGAGATCGGCGAGGCGCTTCTCGTATTCCGTGTGCTCCGCACGGGCGCGGTCCAGGTCGATCGGCTCACGCGCGAGGTGCGTCAGTTCGCACCGCGCGATCGCGGGGCTCACGTCTCGCGTGATGGCAATACGCACTGTACACGGTTCCCGTCTGACGCCGGTATCGCCGTTGTTTTCGTTCCACTGCAATCCGGCAGGCAGCGGCCGTAGCTTAGTCGCCGCCCTTGCCGATGTCGCGAATCGCGTAGGTCCGATTCACTTCGTCCAGCTTCACTTCGTACGTGCCCGGGTCGAGATCGAACTGGCCGAGCGCGGGCGCTTCGTTGCTTCCTTCGCCCAGACAGACAACGCCCGTAAGCGGATCGCTGCAGCTCAGGTTTTCCGAAGTGCAGCTGCCGTAGTCGTTCGCGCCCCAGTCCTCGGCCGTGCGGAACTTGAGGAACGTACAGATCTGAGTGGCGACCTCGAGGGTGTCGACCCAGACGCCGCCTTCGATTTCGGTCATGCTCGGGCGGTCGGTGCTCCAGTTCGTGACGTCGCCCACGATCCGGATCACGTCGTACTCGGATTCGTAGCCGGCCACGGCTTCGAGCGTCACCGTGCCGATATCGGTCGTGGCGCCCGCGGTGACGACGATATCGCTGATCAATGTGTCGCGGAAGCCCGCGGAGGAAGATACGAAAGCGACGAAGTACGTTCCCGGCGCGAAGTCCGTCATCAGGAACGAGCCATCGACGGGGTCAGCGAAGACCGTGAGCGTGTCACCCTCGGCGCGAACGGCAATCGCGGCGACTCCGGGCCTCGGGTCCGGCGGTTCGCTGAACGCGACCGTGCCGGAAATGTTGCCGGCGCGGAGCATCGTGATCGGGGCGAGATCGGTTTCGTCACCCGCTTCGAAGTCGGTGCCTTCGACGACCTGCGTCACGTACCCGGGAGCGGAGAGCACGAAGTCGTACGCCCCGTCGCTGAGCCCCTCGGCCGTGAACGTCGTTTCGTCCGGCCCGATCGTGAGCGTGTCGACCACGCCACCCGTGTCGCTGAAGCGGACGAGCACGGTCACTTCGGGGCGCACGGCCGGGTCGTCTTCGAACGCGACGGTGCCGCGGATGAAGCCCTTCGGCACGACCTGGATGATGCCGAGGTCGACGCCGGCTTCGCCGGTCACCTTCACTTTGCGCACGAAGCGCGTCGGGAAGTTCACGCGGTCGGAGGGCACGTCGATCACGATCGTGTAGAGGCCGGGCAGCAGGTTCTCGAACGTGAAACTGGCAAGTTCGCCGCCGAGCGTGTCCCACGGGACCGGATCGCCCTCCGCGAGTATTTCATAGACAGCAGGATCCGACGACGCGTTCAGAAGGAAGATGTAGTCGTCGTTGAGCGGAATCACGGCCGGGATGTCGTCGCCGTTTGTCGGTGTGACTTCGCCGGTGCGCGCCTCTTCGTCAATTTCGCAGTCGTCGCATCCCGCGTAGCTTCCGTCCCACGCGCGGTTCGTGACGAACTTCCACGCGAAAGCGTCGTCGCTCGTAAGCGAGATCGTTTCCATCCAGAGGCACGGGAACATCTGCGTCATGCCGGGCGTCGTGTCCCAGAGGCCCGTGTCCCAGCCGGAATACGTGCCGGTGATGTGAACGCTGGCAGTCGTGGCCTGGCACGACGGGTCGTAATCCTTGAACACGTAGACGACCGTTTCCGGATTCTCGGTGACCTCGCCCCAGTCGAGCGTGCCGGAAAGAAGCCCTTCGGCGAGAATGACATCGGCATCCGGATCGAGGAACGGGCTGCTGGTGTTGTCGCCGCAGCTCAGCGAAAACGCGAGCAGCGCAAAGAGGGGGAGTGCGACCAGCAATGAAAGTCGCTTGGTTGGCATGACCGGGATCTCCTATTCCACAATGAGGAGCGAGTTGTAACCGCCGAAGCCGTCGTCGACGCGCAGCGGGTTGTTCGGATCCTCTTTCCAGGTATTTTCGTCGATTACGAACTTGTACTGATAGCGCCCCGTGGGGAGAGCTTCGACGAGCGTCCAGACGCCGTCGCCGTCCTCGTCGGCCATGAGACCGATGTTGTAGCTGCCCGTTTCCGCCTGTCCGGCGAGCCAGTTGTTCCGTTCCCAGTTGCCTGCGAGCTGCACGCGGTGGGCGGAAGGCGCTTCGAACTGGAAGTGAATGCCGTTCTCGACCGGGTAGGGCGGGGGAAGACGCCGCTTGATGAAGTCGAGGCCGCCGCATCCGAGCGGCAGCGCGACGAGGAGAACGAGGAGGGGGAGCCATCGTTTGTGTTTTGTTTCATGCATGCTGCTTACCCCTTGCCTAGAAATGAATGATGCCTTCGATCTGGAAGCGTTCTTCGTCCTGGAGCGCCTGCTCGGCGTCGCGGATCGCGTCCCCGAGGCTCGAATAGTTGCGGCGGGCGGCATCTCCGTTGGCCCCGCGCTCGAACAGGAACGCGTCCCTTCCTATTTCACTGTACTCATTAATCGTCTCGTCCACCACATACGGGTCCACGCCATATGAGAGCGCGATTTCGAGCCCCCGGCCGAACTCCCACGCCACTTCCGCAAATGTCGACGCAAACGACGAAAAGAGGTCGAGAACCGGGTCGTTGTACTTCGCAAGCCGTGTGTCGCTCAGGAACCGCACCTGCTTCCACGGCCTGGCGGTCAGGATGAAGAACGTCTCCACGTATTTCGGGTCCTTGCCCTGCACGCCGGCCACGGTGCCGCGATACTCGAAATCGACCGATTTCGGCTCGTAGATCGAGAACGCGAGGCCCGGCTTCCAGACCATGACGTCTTCGCCGCCGAGCAGCGTCATGCGGTCGTACGACACCTCGTGCTCGTTCTGTTCGAGCCAGAAGTTGCGCTTGTCGAACCAGATCTGGTTTTCCCACGGCGTGCGCGCGTCGTAGTCGAAATTGTACCAGCTGGCGCGGACGCCCATCGTGAGCCCGCGCAGCCCCTCGAATCGCTTCTCCGCCGCCATCGTAAACGTGTTCAGGCTGTTCTCGAGCGTGTCGGGCAGCCCGGTCGCGAGAAAGTTCTGCTCGTGCGTCTCGCGCTCCCAGAACGCGCCGAAATCCATTCCCCACTCATCTATACGGTACGAACCCCCCAGATGGATGCGGTTCGAGCGGTCGAGTTCGTACGATTCTTTCGGGATCGGGCGTTCGTCCGACGTGATGGCGATGCCGGCCACGAGAACCGAGTCTTCTTCGATTTCGTCGTAGACGCTCACAGTGCGCACCGCGGCGTCGGCCTCGGTTCCGCCGCGGCCGACTACTTCGGCCCGCCCGTGCAGAAACTCGATTGCGAACGCGTACGGCTTCGCCGGGCTGGAGTAACGGATGTCTCCGCCGCCGGCGTACCACTGCTCCACCGTGCGCGCGAAGCCGACCGCGGTGCCGAGCGTGTCGCCGAGGTCGGCTTCATCGTCGATCAGAAGCGTCAGCGTGCCGGGGTTATAGCCGCGGTCGAGCCGGAACGATCCGCCGAGCCTGAAATCGTCGACAGGAAGCTGCATGCGCGCCGCGAAGACGTCCTTGTCGTTGTCGTCGTCGTTTACGTCGTAGAGCGTGAACGGGTTCGGCGCGATCGTGGCGCGGTCGGGGTCCGCGAACTCGAACCCGTCGAACTCGTTCTGCAGCGAGTCGAGCGTGCCGCGCGTCGTGCCGCCGTTCTCGAAGTCGTCGGAGTAGAGCAGCGTGAACGAGAGGTCGCGATACATCGTCGTCGCCATCGCGCCCTGCTGGCGATAGCCGAACTGGTGGTCGTAGATTCCGACGCTGCCGACGAGCTGCAGCGG
>JABDJQ010000232.1 GCA_013002425.1 Gemmatimonadota bacterium | reverse complement strand
GAACTGGTCCGTGCACCAGTACCAGACGCCCAGAATCGGCGCGCCGAACAGCATTCCCGTCCACGGGTAGTTCGGATCGGACGCCGGACGCCAGAGACTCAGGAAGCGCGTGCTCTCGCCGGGTCCGGACTGTTCGAGCGTCTGCATCATCGCCCCCCATCCGCCGAGAGTCTTGAGGCCGAACGCCGTCATTGCAATCGCGCCCCCGAGCAGTATGAAGAGCTGAAGCATGTCGGTATAGATCACGGCGCGCAGGCCGCCGAGCATCGTATAGATTCCTGTCGCGAGCACCACGAGGATCGCGCCCTGCCAGAACGGGACGCCGAGCACTTCGAACACGAGGGCGCCCGCGAAGATCGTGACCGCGATCTTCGTGAGCACGTAGCCGAGGACCGAGATGACCGAAAGATACGTGCGCGCCGCGGGCGAGTATCGCCGTTCGAGGAACTCCGGCATCGTGAAAACGCCGCTCTTCAAATAGAAGGGCACGAAGACCCAGCCGAGCAGGATGAGAATCAGGGAGGCGAGGATTTCGAACTGCGCGTTCGGCATGTGCCCGCGCGCCCCGGCGCCCACGAGGCCGACCACGTGCTCCGACCCGATGTTCGAAGCGAAGAGCGAGGCGCCGATCACGAACCAGCCCGTGTTCCGGCCGGCGAGAAAGTAGTCGGCCGCGCCTTTCCCGGCGCCCGCCCTGCGGTCCCGCACGGTGACCCACCAGGCGACTCCGAACACGAGCAGGAAATACGCGATCAGGATCGTGAGATCGAATGGCGTCAGTGAAGGCACGGCGTCTCCCTGTTCGAGATGGAAGGGGGGACAGGCTCAGGCGGCGCGAAGTCCCCGGTGAACGGCTCAGGGTAGCATCCCGCCCGAAATCGACCCAATCTATTGATACGGAACGGAAACAAGCGTACTCTTTACGATTCTACTGAAACAGGGCCGAAAGCCCGGAGACGAAACAAATGGCACAGAACCACCTCAGAAATGTGGCCGTGATCGCGCACGTCGACCACGGCAAGACGACCTTGACCGATCAGCTCCTCTACCAGTGCGGCATGTTCCGCGCCGAGGATCTCGGCAAACTGGCCGGCGGCCAGCACAACCTTATCATGGATACCGGCGATCTCGAGCGCGAACGTGGGATCACGATCACTTCGAAGAACGTGGCCGTCAATTACCGGCACAGAGACGGCGCCGATTACAAGATCAACCTGATCGATACCCCCGGTCACGCCGACTTCGGCGGCGAAGTCGAGCGCGTTCTGAACATGGCCGACGGCTGTCTGCTCGTCGTCGACGCGTTCGAAGGCCCGATGCCCCAGACCCGGTTCGTGCTTTCGAAGGCGCTCGAGATCGGGCTGAAACCCGTTGTCGTGATCAACAAGATCGACAAGCCGAACGCTCGTCCCGACGATGTCGTTAACGAGGTGTTCGACCTGCTCAGCGAGCTCGACGCCCCGGACGAGTCTCTCGATTTTCCGATCGTGTACGCGTCCGCGAAAAACGGCTGGGCCACTCTCGACGCTTCGCGCGTGGGCGACAACCACCCCGAGACGATTGCCGATCTGTTCGAAGCGATCCTGACGCATGTACCGGCGCCTTACGCCGAGGGCTCTTCGCGCGGCGCCACCGCCGGGTTCTCGAGCGGCACCAAGGCGCTCGCCGCGCCGCTTCAGATGATGGTGACATCGATCCAGTATTCGGACTACGTCGGTCGCGTCGCGATCGGTCGCGTGACCGCGGGGCGCATTACCGCCGGGCAGAAAGTGACAGTGATCAATCGCGCGGGCGAGGGGAGCATGCAGCGCATTCTGAAGCTCCACGTCTTCGACGGCCTGACGAAGAAGGAAGCCAACGAAGTCATCGCCGGTGACATCTGCGCCGTCGTCGGGTTGAATCCGATCGACATCGGCTGCACGATCGCGTGCCCCGACAATCCCGAAGCGCTTTCCGCCGTCGAGATCGACGAGCCCACGCTGAAAATGACGTTCCGCATCAACGACTCACCGTTCGGTGGGCGCGGTCGCTTCGTCACGAGCCGCCAGATCGGCGAACGCCTCGCGAAAGAACTGCAGTCGAACGTGGCGCTTCGCGTCGAAAAGGGACTCACCGACGCCGCCCAGTTCCTCGTCTCCGGTCGCGGCCTCATGCACCTCGGCGTGCTGATCGAAGAGATGCGCCGCGAGGGGTACGAACTCCAGGTCGGGCGCCCCGAAGTCATTCTGAAACGGATTGACGACAAACTGCACGAACCGATCGAACAACTCGTCGTCGATTGTCCGAGCGAATGCCAGAAGGACGTCATGCGCCTCGTCGGCGACCGCCGGGCCGAGATCGTGCGCATGGACCCGAAGGCCGGCGCCGGCGACTACATTCATATGGAATTCACGATTCCTTCGCGCGGTCTGATCGGCCTGCGCACGCGTATGCTGACCGCGACCCAGGGACGCGCCGTCATGCATCACAACCTGCTCCGCTACGAACCCGCGCGCGGCGACGTTCCGAAGCGGAACGCCGGTGTCATGATCGCGAGTCACACCGGGCCCGTGACCGCTTACTCGCTCGACCGTCTTTTCGATCGCGGCGACTTTTTCGTCGCTCCGGGCGACGAAGTTTACGAGGGACAGATCGTGGGCGAGCATTGCAAGAGCGCGAGCCTCGGCGTCAACCTGACGACCAACAAGAAACTGACGAACGTGCGCGCCTCCGGAACCGATGACGCGACCAAAGTGAAGCCGGCCCGCGAGATGTCGCTCGAAGCGTGCCTCGAGTATATCGAGGACGACGAACTCGTCGAAGTTACGGGCGAGAAGATCCGCATGCGAAAGACCGTGCTCCGGGAAGGCGATCGCCGGCGCGAAGAGCGCCGCGCCAAAGCCCCGAAATAGGGCGCGCCCGACGGGGTCCCCGATCGAGC
>JABDJQ010000221.1 GCA_013002425.1 Gemmatimonadota bacterium | reverse complement strand
GCAGAAACGCTTGATTTCGATAATCTTAGCAAATCATCGTCGATCAGTCATTCGATGGCGTTTGTCGCGCCGCCCCTTGCCGCGCCGCCGCGCCTCTTCTATACTTTGAGCAACGAAAGGAGACCAGAACATGGTCACGCTGACGGACTCCGCCAGAGAGCGGGTTCAAAAAGTCATGGAAATGCAGGGGAAAGAGGGGCATCAGCTCCGCGTGCGCATCGCGGGCCGGGGCGCCTCCGGATATAAACACGAGCTCGGATTCGTGGCGCCCGGCGCCGAAGAAGACGACGACATCGTGCTCGACGCCGGCCCGTTCAAGGTGCTGGTCGACCCCGAAAGCGCCGAGAACATCAAAGGCACGAGCATCGACTACGTCGAGAATCTGCAGGGCGCGGGCTTCGTCTTCGAAAACCCGAACACGATCGAATGGTCCGACCAGGAGCAGGGCGACACGATCCAGGAACTGATCAACAATACGATCAACCCGGGACTCGCGTCGCACGGCGGCTACGTCGAACTCCTCGACGTCAAGGAGAACGCGGTCTACGTGAAGCTCGGCGGCGGCTGCCAGGGCTGCGGCATGGCGAACGTGACCCTGCGCCAGGGGATCGAGCGCATGATCAAGGCCGCGGTGCCCGAGATCGAAGAGATCATCGACACCACCGACCACGCCGGCGGCAAGAACCCGTACTACGCGCCGCAATAGGGCGACCGCCGGGCCGTACATTTTCTTTCGCAGCGAGTAGCACCGACCCGCACACAGCGGTTGTCGCGCCGACTCGGCCGGCCCCCGCACGGCCCCGCCCGCCCTGCCGCGACCCCGCAGGGGTCCTTTTCCTGGAATTTGATCTTAGTAAACAAACGTTCACTAACGCCGAAAATCCCGGGAGGGAGGGTGCTTGCCTGCGCGGCCAATGCGCGGCCATGCGCGGCCGATGCCCGGCCCCGCACCCTCGATCGCGCCTGTCCTCACAGCACTTAGCCCGCCCGCATCCGCGCCCGCCCATCTGTACAGAAAGTTCTCACTTTTAACCTGAATCGTGCTAATATCGCTCATAACAGATTCAATGTTTCATGCCCGAACCAGAATCCGAAAAGGGTCGATCAACCCAACCTGCTCGGAGGATCGCTCTGCCGAACGCGTACGAACAGAATGGCACGGCCCCGATTCGTGTGCGAGCGCCTGCCCGGCGGCGTAGCCCCGACCGTCGCTGGATCCCCGCTCTTTTCTACGGCGCGCTCTGCATTCTGAACCTGCTGTTTCTGCTGGTGTTCGGTGGAACGTCGTTCCGGGCTGATCTCGCGAATCTGTACTCCCGAATCGCTCCGCCGTCCGAGGCCGCTGCAAGCACTGCCCCCCTCCCTCGAGTGGAACCGTTACAGTTTCCGCCCGGGGAGAATTACAGCGGCCAGACGGTGGAGGACTATCGCCAGCAACAGGTGGCGACGAGTCGAAAAGGAGATCGTGTAGACGTGGAGTGAGTCAGCGGCCCGTCTCCCCCGGCGGGTTGCCCGCGTCCGCGCGAACGCTTCGAAAATGGATTGCGCTCCCGTTTGCGAAGCCGAGTGAAGAGCGGCCGTCCCTTAGGAAGGGGTGGCCGCTTCTTCCTTTTCACCCAGGTAGATTTCACGGTAGGCGGCCGCCGTCCACGGCATCTTCTCGAAGAACATGTCGCGGATCGCTTCGGCGTAGACGCGGATTTCGTATTGCGCGTGCACGTCGCAGCGCAGCTTCAGGAAGTTCATGAGCGCGCGCGCGTTCACGGTCCAGTAGAACTCGGTGTACATGTTCTGCGGCAGGATGATGCGCGCGACTTCTTTCGCCGTACCCTGCTCGAGCAGTTCCTTGTACGCGTCGACCGAACGCTGAGACTCGGCCTCGACGCGCGCCCGGAACGCGGCGTGCTCTTCGTCGCTGATCGCGGCGACCTCGCTCCCCTGCTTGTTCACCTTCTCTTTGACGCGCTTCTTCTCGGGGACGTAGAACTCACCCTCGTCGAACACGGTGTAGCGCCCCGAGATCTCGTTAAAGCTCGACCATCTGTGCCGGAACCACTGCCGCGCGACAAAGATCGGGCACTTCACGTGAAACTGGAACACGGTGTGTTCGAACGGCGTTTCGTGCCCGTGCGCCATCAGATAGCGGATGAGCTTGCGGTCCTTCTCTTCACCCTTCGAGCCGCTCCCGAACGACACGCGCGCCGACTT
>JABDJQ010000218.1 GCA_013002425.1 Gemmatimonadota bacterium | reverse complement strand
CGATAGAGAACTCGGGAACTACGAAGCAAGCGAGCGCGCCCTTCGCCGTGTTCTCGAAGTCGACATCAAAGTTCTCGGCCCGGATCATCCGGACGTGGGTTACGACTACGAAGAGCTGGCGATCACGTTGCGTCTCATGGGGCGGATCGAAGAGGCGGACGAAATGGACGAGAAGTCGAAGGAGATCATTGCGGCCGCGGAAGCCGCCTATCTCGCGCAGCAGGCAGCGAACAGCGAAGCGGCCGAAGAGGGCACCGGGGGCGCCGCCGATTCCGCCGCGGAGTCGGCCTCTACTCCGTGACCGGAACGAACGTGGCGTAGTCCGATACGACGCGCGACCCGTCGCGCAACACCGCGGTGACGCGCCACGTGTAGGAGGCCGCGACGGGCGCCGGCAACGACAGGCTTGCACCCGTTTCGCCCGTCTTCGCCGTCGCGATGATCCCGCCGTCCGGCCCGGTCACTTCGATTTCGTATTGAAGGGCACCCTCGACCGCTTTCCATGCGAACGCGACCGGCTCTCCCGTTACGATTGCGGCGTCCCCGACCGGCGTCACGGCCAGGTCGCGATCGAAACGCTCCGGCAGCGCGCCGTCGCGCAGGGTGGGACCGCCTCTGTCCGAATTCCAGTAGCCGATCATCAGAACGAGGGCGGCCGCGGCGGCGAGCGCCGTCAATCCGCCCCGCGAACGGAAGAAGCCGCGATTTGCGGGCGCCGGTTCGAGCAGCTTTTCCGCGCGCCTGCTCACGTCTTCCGGCACGCGCTCCGCGCTGCCGCTCGCATTCGTGTTCTGCTCCAGGGTCGCGTCCTCTGCGAGAAACGCCAGCGAGTCGCGGCATTCTCCGCACGCGGCGGTGTGCGCCGCGATCATGCGCGTGGCGCTGTCGTCGAGAGTTCCGTCGTGATACGCCGCGAGCAGCATCGGATCCGGATGATCGTCGCGCATCGTTTCGTCGAGCGGCCTCATCGCGTGGAACCGGTTCCTGCAGTCCGCGCACTCTTCGAGATGGCGCGCGACGGTTCTCGTTTCCATATCACTCAGGTCTCCGTCCATGTAACGGTGCAGGCGTTCCTGTTCGATGTGACTCATTCCTTCCCTGTCCCTTCCCGATCGAGTAGAGGCCGCAGTTGCAGGCGGAGATGTTCGACGACTTTCGCGAGCTTCGGATACAGCTGCGTGTAGTCGTCGACGCCGATTTCCTCGGCGATCTCCCGGGCGGTCAAGTCTTTCTCGAATCGTAAAATCGCAAGCCGGCGATCGTCGTCCCCGAGCTGTGCGATTGCAGTCCGAAAGCCGTCGCGGATTTCGGCGCGGCGAAGCCAGCTCTCGGGCGACGACCAGGCGCGCTCCGATTTCACGGAGATCAGATCGTCGAGCGCCACCATCGGCGAACGGCGCGCCATCCAGAACGTCGCGAGGCTCTTGCGGTACGTGTCCGAAAGTCGCTCTTCGATCGTCGCGATGTGATCCTGTACCTCGCTGACCTGCAGGTTCACGTTCTCCCGCGCGTTCACTTCTTCCACGGCTTCGGCATGCGTCATGTTCTGCCAGTATATGGAACGGAACACGGCGCGCGCGACCGGCGGAAGCGCCGCGATCTCGCGCGGCATCCGGCGCCGGCCCTGCTGCGATCGAATCCAGTCGATGACGAGATTGCGCGTGATCAGCTTGAGCCAGGTCGCGAACGTGCACTTCACCGTCTGGTTCTCGGGCGCGAAGGCGCGCAGCCGCCGGCAGTTTTCCTCGGAGAGCTTCTCCATGACGAACAGATAGGCGTCCATCCGGTCGTCGCCGTCCCTGATCTGGAATTCGATCGTGCGCATCACGGTGTCCGTGTGCTCGCGCACGAATGCATTCCATGCCTTCCGGGGCTCCGCCATGATTTGCTGCAGCAGGTCCATACGAGCCGATCGGGGGGCGGGCCTTCTGATGAGCCGCTCCCTGGTTTCGATCG
>JABDJQ010000187.1 GCA_013002425.1 Gemmatimonadota bacterium | reverse complement strand
AGAAGCTTACCGAGCAGGGTCGAACGTTCCATCTTGTTCGACTTCTTCGCCTGCTTCAGAAATTCCTTGGAAGCCGTAGTGACTGCCAGGAGCGTTTTCCCTTCGGCGTCGTTGATGATTTGCGCGTTCATATGCTGCGTGCTTCGAAACACGGCGAGTCGCGGACGCTCGCTCGTTCCGAACGATTTGCGGCGCACGCGCGCGTGCCGGCGCTTTCTACCTGTGCGATTTTCTTTCGCTCGATCGTGCATGACTTCCTCGCCTTACGCCGTGGCCTTGCCGGCCTTGCGGACAATGACTTCTTCCAGATATTTGACGCCTTTGCCGTTGTACGGCTCGGGCTTGCGGAACGAACGGATCTTCGCGGCCACTTCGCCGACGGTCTTCTTGTTCGTTCCCTCTACTTTCACCAGATTGTT
This sequence comes from Gemmatimonadota bacterium, assembly GCA_013002425.1. Lineage (GTDB taxonomy): Bacteria > Orphanbacterota > Orphanbacteria > Orphanbacterales > Orphanbacteraceae > JABDJQ01. The sequence continues at coordinate 7,307 of JABDJQ010000187.1, read as the reverse complement.
GTCGACGCTGATCTGAATGCCTTTGGGATACACGTAGTCGATGGGGGATGCGTATCCGAGATTCAGGACGAGCTTCGGACCCTCGACGTTGGCACGGTAGCCGACGCCGTTGATCTCGAGCTGTTTCATGTAGCCCTTCGTCACGCCCTCTACGAGGTTCGCGACCAGCGTGCGCGTCAATCCGTGAAGCGCGCGATGAAGGCGCTCTTCGCCGGGACGCGTGACATGGACTTCGTTGTCCTTCAGCTCCACGTTGATCTGTTCGTGGTGCCGGAAGCTCTCGGCGCCTTTCGGCCCCTTCGCTTCGACTTTGCGGTCTTTGATCGTCAGCGTGACGCCGGACGGAATCGGGACCGGAATTTTACCAATGCGGGACATGTTCTTCCTCCGATTCCGCTACCAGATGTAGCAAAGAATCTCGCCGCCGATATGCTGCGTGCGAGCTTCCTTGTCCGTAAGGACACCGCGACTCGTTGACAGGATCGCAGTGCCGATACCACCGTAAACGCGGGGAATCTCCCCGGTACCGACATACTTACGAAGCCCGGGCTTACTGATTCGCTTGACGCCAGAGATGATGGCGACGCCGTCGTTTCCGTACTTCAAGTAGACGCGAATCGTGCCCTGAAGGTCGCTGTCGATCACCTTGTAGCGCGACACGAATTTCTCGCGTGCGAGCGCCTTGGCGATCTCCAGTTTGACCTTTGACTTTGGTATGTCCACGCGATTGTGCTTCGCTCGACTCGCGTTGCGAATCCGAGTGAGCATATCCGCGATGGGATCAGTCATGGACATCGTGCAGTTCTCCTTGCTCTATTTCGTCTCAATCAATATGAGAAGGCGTTGAATGGTTACCAGCTCGACTTCACCATGCCCGGGATCAGGCCACGGTGCGCGAGTTCGCGAACACAGATTCGACAGAGGCCGAACTTGCGGAGAAATCCCCGCGGCCGGCCGCAGCGGCGGCATCGATGATAGCCGCGCACAGCGAACTTGGGTTTGCGGTTTGCCTTCTCGATCAGCGCTTTCTTCGCCAACCAACTACTCCTTTCCCACTGCTACTTGCGACGGAACGGCATGCCGAGGCCTGCCAGAAGCGCGAACGCTTCCTCGTCGGTTTTCGCGGTGGTCACGATGGTAATGTCCATCCCCTGGACCTTTGCGACTTTGTCGTAGTCGATCTCGGGGAACACAATCTGTTCTGAAATTCCGAGCGAATAATTGCCGCGGCCGTCGAACGACTTCGTCGGAACGCCGCGGAAGTCTCTGATTCGCGGAATCGCGATTCCGACCAGGCGGCTGAAGAAGTCCCACATGCGCTGTCCGCGGAGCGTAACCGCGCAGCCGACGGGCATGTTCTCGCGGATCTTGAAATTCGCGATGGCTTTACGCGAGCGGCGGACGCTCGGACGCTGGCCGCTGATCATCGCGAGATCCTTCATCAGCGATTCGAGCAGCTTCGCGTCGGTCGGCGCTTCTTTCACGCCCATATTGATGACGATCTTCTCCAGCTTCGGGACCTCCATCGGGTTCTTGTAGCTGAACTGTTTCGTCAGTTCCGGCGTAACGCTCGATTTATAATGTTCCATCATCTTGGCGCTCATTGCTTGTCTCCTGGCTCCCGGCCCGCTACGCGATCGTGTCGCCGGTCCGTCTTGCGACGCGAACCTTCTTGCCGTCGGCTAATGTCTGATAACCGATTTTCGTCGGCTCGTCGTTGTAGAGCAGCTGCACGTTCGAGATGTGAAGCGTGCCTTCCTTTTCGAGGATGCCGCCCTGCTCGCCCTGGCCTCTCGCCTTCGTGTGTCGCTTGACGAAGTTGATGCCTTCCACGATCACCCTGTCGCGCTCGGGGATGACCTGGAGAACCTTGCCGGTCTTTCCCTTGTCAGCCCCGGAGATGACGATCACCATGTCGTTCTTTCTGATCTTCATGTCCCGCTCCTAAATGACTTCCGGCGCAAGGGAAACGATGCGCATGAACGCCCGGTCGCGGAGTTCCCGCGCCACCGGACCGAAGATGCGGGTCCCTTTCGGTTCTTTCTGATCGTTGATGATCACAGCCGCATTCTGATCGAAGCGGATGTAAGAACCGTCGCGACGGCGAATCTCTTTCTTCGTGCGAACGATGACCGCCTTCACGACATCGCCCTTCTTGACTCCCGCGTTCGGGAGGGCGTCCTTCACAGCGCAGACGACGATGTCGCCGACGCTTGCGTACCGGCGGCGCGAACCGCCGAGCACTTTGAAGCACATCATACTTTTGGCGCCGGAGTTATCGGCACAATTCAGCATGGTTTGCGCTTGCACCATGGCCCAATCCTCCCTGGACTACGCTTCTTCGAAGCGTTTGACGATTTCGATCAGGCGCCAGCGTTTGGTTTTCGAAAGCGGACGGGTTTCCATCACTTTGACCGTGTCGTTGATGTTCGCCTCGTTCTTTTCGTCGTGCACGCTGATCTTCTTCGTCGTCTTGATAATCTTGTGATAGACCGGATGCGGCACGCGGCGCTCGATCGCGACGATGACCGTCTTGTCGGGTTTGTTGCTGACTACCCGTCCGGTGCGGACCTTTCTGGATCCTCGCTCGGTACTCATTATTATTCCTTCCCGCCTTCCGCGCCGAGGCCGCGAATGCCGGTCTCGTCTTCACGAAGCACGGTGTTGATTCTGGCGATCTCCCGCCTGACCGCCCGCTTGCGAAGCGGATTGTCCAGCGCGCGCGTCGACGCAGCGAAACGCAGGTTGAACATTTCCTCGGTCAACTCACCTTTGCGGAGCACCAGCTCGTCGCGAGTCATTTCACGAAGCTTAAACGGTTTCATGATTATTCCGACCAATCCTCTCGAACCAGAAATTGCGTCTTCACCGGGAGCTTCGCCGCCGCAAGCCGCATGGCTTCCTGCGCGAGTTCACGGGTAACACCTTGAATCTCAAACATCACGCGACCCGGCTTGACCGGAGCGACCCAATGTTCCGGATTCCCTTTCCCTTTACCCATGCGCGTTTCGGCCGGCTTCTGGGTAAGCGGCTTGTCCGGGAAAATGCGGATCCAGATCTTCCCGCCACGCTTGATGTGACGAGTCATCGCAACACGAGCGGCTTCGATCTGCCGGTTCGTGATCCAGGCCGGCTCCATCGTCTGCAGACCGAAATCGCCGAAGCTGATATCGCTGCCGCGCTGGGCGAGCCCGCGCATCCGGCCGCGCTGTGTTTTTCTCCGTTTTACTCTTTTGGGCATCAACATGGCGATCGTCCTCCCTTGTTACCCGCGTCCGCCGGATCGTGTGCGGCCGCCGGTGGGTTTGGACGAGCGCTCGGACGCCGCGACCATCGCCTCCTGGCGTTCGGCGCGCGTCTTTCCGAGAATCTCGCCTTTGAACACCCACACCTTCACGCCGATACATCCGTACGTGGTGTGGGCCGTCGTTGCCGCGTAGTCGATGTCGGCGCGCAGCGTGTGAAGCGGAATCCGGCCGTCTTTGTAGCTTTCCACCCGCGACATTTCCGCGCCGCCGAGCCGTCCGCCACACGTGACCTTGATTCCCTTCGCGCCCATGCGCATCGCCGAAGAGACCGCCTTCTTCATCACGCGGCGGAAGGCCATGCGGCCGACGAGCTGCTGCGAGATGTGGTCGGCGATCAGCTGCGCGGACGTTTCCGCGCGATCGACTTCCTTGATATTGATGTAAATCTCTTTGCCCGTGACCTGCTGCAGCTCGTCACGAAGCTGGTCGACTTCCTGACCCTTGCGTCCGATTACGATTCCCGGCCGCGCCGTATGAATCATGATCGTGACCTTTTTCGGGGCGCGATCGATCTCGATCTTCGAGACGCCGGCTTTCTGAAGACGCTTCCTCAGATAGCGACGGATCTTGAGATCCTCCTCGAGGAGGTCCGCGTAATTACGCGTCGAGAACCAGCGCGAGTCCCAGGTCTTGACGATGCCAAGCCGCAGGCCGTTGGGGTGGATCTTCTGACCCATCTTAAGCCTCCTCTGCTTCCGACTCGTCCATGCCGAGGACGATCGTCAAATGGCTGGTTCGTTTCAAAATGCGAGTGGCGCGGCCCATGGCGCGCGGGCGGAACCGTTTCGTAACGGGGCCGCCGTCGACCCATGCGTTCTGAACGAACAGATGGTCCGGTTCCACTTTCATGCTCTCGCCCTTGTCGACCGCGTTAGCGATCGCCGCGTGCAGCACCTTGAGCACGATCTTCGCGCCCTTGGTATGAGCCTGCGACATGATGTCGAGCGACTCGTTCACGCGAAGGCCGCGAATCATATCGAGGGCAATGCGGAGCTTACGCGGTTGAATCCGCTGATAGCGCGCCGATGCCTTTGATGCTTCCATGCCGTTCACCCTCACTCGTTACCTATTTCTTCTTGCCGCCAATGTGGCCGCGGTAAGTACGCGTAGGTGCGAACTCGCCGACTTTATGGCCCACCATGTTTTCCGTGACGAACACCGGAATGAATTTGTTGCCGTTGTGCACGGCCAGCGTGTGTCCGACAAAATCGGGAGAGATCGTCGAACGTCGCGACCAGGTCTTGATCACCTGACGGTCTCCCGATTTGTTCATGCGCTCGACTTTCTTGTTCAGAGAGTCCGCGATGTAAGGACCTTTTTTCAGAGAACGAGGCATACGTTCCTCCGCTTGGGCGGTTATCTCTTCTTCCTGCGCCGGCGCACGATCATCGCGTCCGACTGCTTCTTTTTCTTCCGTGTCTTGTAACCCTTCGTGGCCTGACCCCACGGCGAAACCGGATGACGGCCCCCCGAGGTCTTGCCTTCGCCACCGCCGTGCGGATGGTCGATCGGGTTCATCGCGACGCCGCGCACTTTCGGACGGCGTCCGAGCCAGCGCGAACGGCCCGCTTTGCCGCTCTGCTGATTTTCGTGCGTGATGTTGCCGACCTGGCCGATCGTGGCGCTGCACTCGAGGTGAATCTTGCGCACTTCACCCGACGGAAGCCGGAGCGACGCGTAGTCACCTTCCTTGGCGACGAGCTGCGCGTACGAACCCGCGCTGCGCGCCATCTGCGCGCCCTTGCCCGGCCGCATCTCGATATTGTGAATCTCGGTGCCGAGCGGGATCCGGCGGAGCGCCATCGCGTTCCCCTCTTTGATCTCGCTGTTGGCGCCGTCCTCGATCATGTCGCCGACGTTCATGTTCTTCGACGCGAGAATGTAACGGCGTTCGCCGTCCGCGTAGAGAATCAGCGCGAGGCGCGCGGAGCGGTTCGGATCGTACTCGATCGCCTCCACTTTCCCGGGCACGCCACCCTTGTTCCGCTTGAAGTCGACGATGCGATAGCGGCGCTTGTGCCCGCCCCCGCGACGCCGGCTCGTGATACGGCCGTGATTGTTGCGGCCGCCGCTTTTCGTAAGCGGCTCGAGAAGCGCCTTCTGGGGCGACTTCTTCGTGACTTCCTTGAAATCGGAAATCGCCTTGTACCGGAGCGACGGCGTTCTCGGTTTGAATTTGCGAATACCCATTGCTTTCGTCCCTTAAATAAATGGAAAGCTAAACCTGTTCGAAAACCTCGATCTTGTCGCCTTCCTTGAGCTGCACGGCGGCGCGCTTGCGGTCAGGCGTTTTTCCCGTGAACATGCCGCGGCGGCGATTCTTGCCCCGCACGTGCCACGTGTGCACGTTCACGACGTTGACTTTGAAGATCTCTTCGACCGCGGTGGCAATCGTGTACTTGTTGGCCTCTTCCGAAACTTCGAAGACGTACTTGTTTTCGAACTCGCGAAGGTTCGACGTCTTTTCCGTGACGATCGGGCGAACGATGATCTTTCTGGCTTCCATCGCTCTACTCTCTTTCCTCGAGTGCTTTGAGCGCGTCGTTCGTGAGAACGATGCGATCGACATTCAGGGCGTCATACGTATTCAGTCCGCTCACGGTCGTAACCCAGAGACGAGGCAGGTTCCGCACCGACAGGTACAGATTCTCGTCGTACCGGTCGAGGACGAGCAGGCACTTTTCGCCGCCCGGCGCGAGCGCGTCGTACAGATCGCTCATGACCTTCGTCTTCGGCGCATCCAGCTTCGGCGTACCGTCGATGACGTCGACCTTGTCGTGCGCCGCCTTGTCCGAAAGGACCGAGCGGAGCGCGAGGCGTTTCGTCTTCTTCGGAACCGTCACGCTGAAATCGCGCGGCGAAGGACCGTGAATGCGACCGCCGCCGACCCAGAGGGGCGACTTGTTCGAACCCGCGCGCGCGCGTCCCGTCCCCTTCTGGCGGAACGGCTTCGCGGTGGTCCCGCTCACGTTATGCCTGGTCTTCACCGAGGAAGTGCCCTGGCGCTGGTTTGCGAGAATGCCTTTTACGGCTTCGTAAACGGCCTGGCGGTTCGGTTCGATTCCGAACGCCGCCTCCGGCAGATTCACTTTGCCGCCGGAGCTGCCGTCTACTTTCTTCAGATTGGCTTCAGCCATCGTTCTTGTCTCCCGATCCCTTAAACCTTGATTTCGATGTCGACGCCGGCCGGAAGATCGAGGCGCCCGAGGGCGTCGATCGTCTGCGGCGTCGAATCGAGAATCTCGATCAGCCTTTTGTGGGTCCGAATCTCGAACTGCTCGCGCGACTTCTTGTCGATGTGAGGTCCGCGAAGCACCGTAAAAATGGACTTCCGAGTCGGAAGGGGCACCGGGCCCGCGATACGCGCGCCGGTCCGTTTCGCCGTCTGCACGATCTCCCCAGCCGATTTGTCCAACATCGCGTGATCATAAGCGCGGAGTCGGATGCGAATTTTCTGACCAGTCATAACTCAGGAGCCTCCGCGGCGCTCTCGCCGGTCACCCGTGTGACCGTGCCGGCGCCGACTGTACGTCCGATTTCCTTTATTCCAAACCTGAGCCGCCTCTCGACGGCGACCGGGACTGCAAGCTCCACTTCGATGCGAACCGGAGCTCCCGGCTTTATCGTTTCCGTTGCCGCGGCGCCCTCGCGAAGCCGCACCCGCGACTCCATCTCGACGCCCCAGAGGGCGATTTTCGGCTCCCACGTTCCGGCGACCGGACCGTCGATGCCTCCCTCGCCCGTCGCCCGCAAATAGGCGAGCGCTTCGAACCGCGTGTCTGAAGCGATCGTGTTCGGCGCCGCCAGAACCGTGCCCCGGTCGAATCCGCCGATCGTCGCGTTTTCGAACACGAGATCCACGGTGTCGCCCGCGCGGGCCCGTTTCTGTCGATGCCGGCCGCTTTCGACCCGACCGACCACGAACGCCTGCGGCGCTTCGCGGGAGAAGCCGATCGCCTCGACCGCCTGCCCCGCGCCGATCACGCCCCGAAGAACGAA
>JABDJQ010000796.1 GCA_013002425.1 Gemmatimonadota bacterium | reverse complement strand
GAGTTCCACACCGTCCTCAAACGTGAGCGGGATGAATCGCGCCTGGCTCCAGTCGTCGTCGTTCGCGCCGCTGTCCGCGGAGCCGGTGCCGCCGCGCGCCCCCACGAACCAGCCGGCCGCGGCGGCGAGTCCCGCGAGTACGATCGTGGCGACAATCGGAACGCCCGGGGACCGTTTCGTGACGGGCCCGGCGAAACCCGCGCCCGACCCGGCGAGATGCTCGCCCGACCCGGCGAGATGCTCGCCCGGCATGCCGCCCGGCATCGAGACCGAGGCGTCGATCGCGGCTTCGAGCGCGTACGCGAGATCGTGGCCCGATTGAAATCGTTCGGCCGGGTTCTTCTCGAGGCATCGCCGCACGATGCGGTCGAGGAAGTGCGGGATGCCGGCGCCGGATCCGCTGCCCGAGGCGGTGGCGAGTGTCGACGGGTCTTCCGTCAGGATCGCGTTCATGGTCTGCACGGTCGTATCCGCAAGGAACGCGCGGCGGCCCGACAGCATTTCATACAGAATGACGCCCAGCGCGAAAAGGTCGGCCCGATGATCGACTTCCTCGCCGCGCACCTGCTCGGGGCTCATGTAACCGACCGTGCCCATGATGGCGCCCGGCGTCGTCTCCGCGCCCTGAATCGCCATCGTGGCGCTGTTTTCGCCGGCAGCGTCTGCGGCCGTCAGCTTCGCGAGCCCGAAGTCGAGAATCTTCGCGCGTCCGTCGCGCGTAACGAGCACGTTGTCGGGTTTCAGATCGCGGTGCACGATGTTCTTGTCGTGCGCGGCCGCGAGTCCGCGCGCCATTTGAGCGCCGTACTCGATCGCCTTGCGCAGGGGGATCGCGATCGTGCCCGACGGCGGCGTCGTGAAAGACGTGTTGCCCGCCGCGGCGTCGCCGCTTCCCGGCGCCCCGCCCGCCCCCGATTCAGAGCCCGTGCCGGACCCCGCGGAGCTTCCCGATGGGCTGCCGTCGCTCCCGGCGTTACCGCTCGTGCGATTGCCCACGCCCGCCGTATCGCCGAGCAGCTTGCGCAGGCTCTGTCCGTCGACGAGTTCCATGACGATGTAGGGAGCGCGATCGTGGGTGCCGAGTTCGAAGATCGTGACGATGTTCGGGTGGTTCAGTGCGCCCGCCGAGCGCGCTTCCTGCTCGAAACGCGCGAGCCGGTTCGCGTCTTTGGCGACCGAAGCCGGCAGGAACTTGACGGCGACTTCGCGGCCGAGGCTCGTGTCCGTGGCGCGATACACCTCGCCCATGCCGCCGGCGCCGATCAGCTCCCCGATTTCGTAGTTCCCGATCGTTTTTCCGGCGTACGACAACCAAGGCTCCGTTCGCTCAAGAGGAGTTCGGCGGGAGTGCTACTCCCGTTCCTGATTCGTGCAGTCGGCCCACAGGTCCAGAAACGTATTGTAGTCCGATTCGCCGTAAAGAACGAAGTGAACTTCGCGCGGCGCATGATTTTCACGCAGGTGCGTAAGCGTGGTCTGCAGTGCGACGCGGGACGCGTTCGCGAACGGATAGCCGAATACGCCGGTCGAGATCGCCGGGAATGCGATCGACGCGAGACCGTGCGCGGCGGCGAGCGCGAGCGAACGCCGATAGCAGCGTGCGAGCAGATCGGATTCGCCCGAGCGGCCGTCGCGATAGACGGGACCGACGGTGTGAATGACGTGTTTCGCCCGAAGCGCGTAGCCGCGCGTGATCTTCGCGTCGCCGGTCGGGCAGCCGCCGAGCGTGCGGCATTCCGCGAGCAACCCGGGTCCGGCCGCGCGGTGAATGGCGCCGTCGACGCCGCCGCCGCCGAGAAGCGACTCGTTCGCGGCGTTCACGATGGCGTCGACATCGAGTGTGGTGATATCAGCGCGCACGATCTGCACGCGATCGCGAAGCGGAGTCATTACGCGCCGTGCGTGGCTTCGCGCGCGAGCCGTTTGCCGCGGCCTACGGTTCCGACGAATGCGCCGTCGCGCACGGCGACTTCGCCGCGCACGGTGACGACCGACGGCCGGCCCGCGATCGGGAATCCTTCGAAGCCGCTGTAGTCGGTTGCGATATGGTGCGTCTTCGCGCTGATCTTCCCCTCGTAGTTCGGATCGTAGACCACGAGATCCGCGTCGGCCCCGATCTGAATCGTGCCCTTCCGCGGGTAGAGGCCGAAGATCTTCGCCGCCTGCGTGCTGGCGCAGTCGACGAACGTCTGCAGATCGAGCCGCCCGGTCTTGACGCCGTTCGTAAAGAGCAGGTTGACGCGATCCTCGAGCGACGGGATCCCGTTCGGGATCTTCGTGAAGTCGTCTTTGCCCATCGTCTTCTGCGTTTCGAAGTCGAAAGGCGCGTGATCGGTCGCGAGCGTGTGAATCAGGCGGTTCCGGAGCGCGCGCCAGAGAACGTCCTGGTTGCTCTTGTCGCGGAGCGGCGGCGACATCACGTATTTCGCCCCCTCGAAGCCGGGCCGTTCCGCGTATGTCTTGTCGAGCAGGAGGTACTGGATCAGCGTTTCGACATACGCTTTGACGCCGCGTTCCTTCGCCCGCATCGCCTCGTCGAGCGCTTCCTTGCACGAAAGGTGCACGACGTAAACGCTGGCATCCGTCATTTCCGCGAACGTCATGAGGTGCCCGGTTCCTTCGGCTTCGACAACAGCGGGACGCGAATCGTAATGGTACTCGGGCCCCGTTTTCCCCGCCGCGATCAGCTCCTTCTGCAGTTCGAGAACGAGGTCCGCGTTCTCGCAGTGCGCGGTCGTGATCGCGCCGAGTGAACGCGCGAGCTTCAGAGTGTGATAGAGCTCCTCGTCCGGGACTCCGAAGGCGCCCTTGTACGCGAGGAACACTTTGAACGAAGCGATCCCTTCCTTCTCGACGATGTGCTTCAGCTGCTCCTTGACGCCGTCGTCGCAGCGCGTGACCGCCATGTGATACGTGAAGTCGCAGGCGCTGTTCCCCTCGCTCTTCTCGTTCCATGTCGCGAAGGCGTCGCGCGGTTCTTCGTCCCGCCCCGGAATGCAGAAGTCGACGAAGCACGTCGTGCCGCCGATCAGCGCGGCTTTGCTCGCGGTCGTGTACGTATCTTTCGCGTATGTGCCCATGAACGGCAGGTAGATGTGCGTGTGCGGATCGATGAAGCCCGGGAATACGTATTTGCCCGACGCGTCGACCGTTTCATCGCCCGGTTTCGCTTCGATCTTCGATGCGATGCGCGAGATCGTCTCGCCTTCGCAATAGATGTCCGCGCGGTATCGTTCGCTCGGGGTGACGATCTCCCCGTTCTGAATCAGAAGGCCCATGGATGGATCTCCCCCGGAAGTGAAGGAGGGGGCGCCGCCGCCCCCGTCCGTTAATCCTTGTGCCAGATTTCGCCGTCGCCGATTCCGTGCCAGCGCGACGTGACGACTTTCTCGCGCGTATAGAAGAGCACGCCCTCTTTGCCCTGCACGTGCAGGTCGCCGAAGAACGAGTAGTCCCATCCCGAGAACGGGAAGTACGCGAGCGGCGCCGGAACGCCGACGTTGATGCCGACCATGCCGGCCTG
>JABDJQ010000794.1 GCA_013002425.1 Gemmatimonadota bacterium | reverse complement strand
GTGCGTCGGCTGCACGAACTGCATCGACGCGTGCGACGCCATCATGGAGAAGGTCGAGAAACCGAAGGGCCTCATACGCTACGATTCGGAGCGGGGGTTCGAAACGGGTAAACGGCGCTCGCTGCTGCGACCGCGATTCGCGATCTATGTCGTACTGCTTCTGATCGGGGCGGGCATCTTCACGGCCGTGGCGTCGAGACGAACTGCGCTCGAAGTACGACTGCTCCGTCCGCAGGGATTGCCGTTCCGTATCTATGAAGGCAAGATCGAGAACCAGTACACACTGCACGTTCAGAACAAGTCGAGCCGCGAGATGATCGTGTTCGTGGAAACGGCCGAAGGCACCGGGACCCCGGCGGTCAGAGATGCGGGAGACGCGGGCGACGCCGGCGACGACATCTCCCGCATCGATTACGTCGTGCCGCGGTCGCGCGTCGCGCTCGCGTCACTCGGCGATTCGAAGATCCCTCTGTTCGCCACGATCGAGCGTACGGATTTCTCCGAGCCGTTCGAACATACGATCGTGCTCGTAGACTCGATGACGGGCATTCGTCGGGAGTTCCCGCTCCCGTTCCGGGGGCCGTAGCACCTGACCGAGGCCGGCTCTTCGCACGTCCCACCGCGATCACGACCCGGCGATTCATCCTGCGCATGACTTCTGTCTCGTTGTCCGCGACCGGACAGAACCGAGTTCGTCATGACGAATGGCGACGGCCGCGATTGTGCCGGCAACGGCAAGGGGCTATGATCCCGGGGCCCGGTTCGGTCGACCGGCGCGGAGGGAAACGATGTCGGGAAAAGGCGCTGACGCGGAGAGCAATCAGGTCTGGGTGGACGCCGACGCCTGCCCCGTCGTGATCAAGGACATCCTCTTTCGCGCGGCGCAGCGGACCGGCGTGCAGCTGACGCTGGTAGCGAATCAGCCGATGCGCGTTCCCGGGGCGCCGAACATCACCTTGCTGACCGTCGCGTCCGGCCTCGATGTCGCCGACAGTGAAATCGTGCGGCGCCTGACGCCGGGCGACCTCGTCATCACGAGCGACATTCCGCTCGCGGCAGAGGTCATCGAGAAGGGCGGGCACGCGCTCAGTCATCGCGGGGAGCTCTATTCGCCCGACACGATCGGCCAGCTGCTCAACATGCGCGACTTCATGGACACCCTGCGCGGGAGCGGCATCAATACCGGCGGGCCGCCGACGCTCAGCAAGAGCGACCGCAAATCGTTCGCCGATCATCTCGACCGACTGCTGACGAAGTTCACGAGAGACGCGTAGACATCGTCACGCGCCGGAGGTGCTCCCCTGCCAGCTGCACGCGCTACGATCCTCACATCGCTCGCGATGATCGCATTCGCCGGCAACTCGCTTCTCTGCCGGGCCGCGCTCGGGCAGACGGGCATCGACGCCGCCAGTTTCACGACCATCCGTCTGCTTTCCGGCGCGCTCGCGCTCTGGCTGATCGTGCGGGCGAAGAGCGGCGGGATGAGCGGCGCGACGGGCGGCGCGAATCACGACCCGACGGGCGCGACGACCGCGCGCGGAAGCTGGCCGTCGGCGCTCGCCCTGTTTGCGTATGCCGCCGGTTTCTCCTTCGCCTACCTGAGCCTGCCCGCCGGCACCGGCGCGCTGCTCCTCTTCGGCGCCGTGCAGGTCACGATGATCGGACACGGACTCCGGGCCGGGGAGCGCCTGACGAAACTGCAGATCATCGGCATGATGCTCGCGTCCGGCGGGCTGATCGTGCTTCTACTGCCGGGCGTGTCGGCACCCCCGGTCGGCGGGTCGCTTCTGATGCTCGGCGCCGGCGCGGCGTGGGGCGTCTACTCGCTGCGCGGGCGCGGCGCGGGCGACCCGACGCAGGTGACCGCGGGCAACTTCGTGCGCGCCCTCCCCTTCGCTCTTCTTCTCAGTGCCCTCCTGTTTCGCGACGCAAATCTCGCTATGTCGGGCGTTTTGTACGCGATCGCTTCCGGCGCGGTCGCGTCCGGCATCGGATACGCGATCTGGTACACGGCCCTGCCGGCACTCCAGGCCGCGCAGGCTGCGACGGTTCAGCTCAGCGTCCCCGTGATCGCGGCCCTCGGCGGAATCGTTCTGCTCGGCGAGAGCATGACGCCGCGTCTCGCAATCGCGGCCGTCGCGATCCTCGGCGGCATCGCGCTCGTGATTCGGCGGAAGAAGTCGCGCTGAGGGGACCGGGGGACGCCCCCCTATTCGCGAATCCCGAAACGCACCGAAAGCAGTTTGGTGTCGGCCGTCCAGTCGACGCTCTCGATGCTCCAGTGATGATCGCCGAACGGCGACTCTTCGACCCTCGTGTACTCGAGTTTCGAAACGTGCGACTGGAGTTCGGTTCCGGGAGCGGAAACCGAGAAGTTCAGGTACTCGTCCTCGGTGCCCCATGAGAACGGCAGATCCGTGCACTCGATGACCCACTTGAAACGAAGATAGTCGCCCGACTGATACTCCTTCGAGTAGCTCAGATTCTCCAGAACCGTGCCGTTCGCGTTCGTCGATCCGCTGATCCGCACGGTCCATCGGTTGTCACCCGCGGGGTCGAGGTTCATCGAGAACGACGTTCCCGACCAGACGAGGTCGCCTCCAAGGATCGGCGGGACCGATACGTTATGGAAGATGTCGTTGTGCCAGCTTGTCTCGCCCGTGTCCTCGTCTCGCAGGTTCACACGGACGCCGATGAACGGATCGACTTCGTTGAAGTTCGGCAGCCAGTCCTCGAT
>JABDJQ010000124.1 GCA_013002425.1 Gemmatimonadota bacterium | reverse complement strand
GGATCGACTTCCGGAACATTCACGACACGTATATGCAGAACAAGGGCATCACCTACTTCGAGAATTCGCGGCGCGCCACACTCGCGCAGCGCGCCTACTGCATCGACAACCCCGGCAACCAGATCGGTTACAGCGACAGCCTCTGGGGGCTGACGGCAGGCGACGGCCCCTTCGGATACAGCGCCCGCGGCGCCCCGCCCGCGCAGAACGACGACGGGACGATCACGCCGACGGCCGCCATCTCGTCCATCCCCTTCGCGCCGGAAGTCTGCATTCCCGCGGCGCGCAACATGTATAATCTGCTCAAGGCCCAGCTCTGGGGCGAATACGGATTCCGCGACGGCTTCAATCTGAACTACGCATGGTTCGCCTCGGACGTGCTCGGCATCGATCAGGGCCCGATGATTCTCGGGATCGAGAACTACCTGAACAACTCGATCTGGGACCGCTTCATGCAGAACGCCGACATTATCGCGGGCCTGCAGGTCGCCGGCTTCTCGGTGATCACGGACGTCGCGGACGGACCGGGTCCGAACCTCGATGACTATCAGCTGCTCACGAGCACGCCGAATCCGTTCGGCCGGAGCACGAGTATCCGATTCCGGATCCCGAGCGCCGATCACGTCACGCTTGCCGTGTACGACGTGCGGGGCCGGGAGGTCGCTCGACTCGTCGACGGCTTCATGCCCGCGGGCGCGCACGAAGCGACGCTGAGCGCCGCGGGTCTCGCGAGCGGTGTTTATTACTACCGGCTCGAGACCGGTGACAGGACATTGACGAAGAGAACCGTTCTCTTGAAATGAGAACAGACAGAATAGACGCAAACGCGGCAGCATCACGGGTGTTGCAAAGGAGGTGAGATTGTTCCCGGTTATTCGATCAACCTGAACGCAACGAACAAGGAGAAAGACATCATGAAAAGGAACATCTACAAACTGGCCGTCTCGGCGCTGGTCGTCGCCTTCGCGATGACCGCGACCGCGGCAGTTGCGGCGCCGAACCCGGACGGAGCGAACTTTAACCTCCGGATCTTCGACGACTGCTTTACGTCGACCCTGAACACGACGAACAACTATCCGGCGCTCGTCCAGATCGACGACGACTGGAACTGTTTGAACGGCTGGGCGAATCTCCACAACTGGCATCTGTCAGAAGGTGGAGCCGAAGTCGAATTCGACAACGCCGACGGCTGGGAATTCGCTTTTGATCTCGTGCTCAGCGGACCGGACAACATGGAAGCGGGAATGCAGATCGCGCCGTGGTGGTCGCAGGACGTGGACGGACGTTTCAACATCCGTTCCACCGACGGCGAAATCGCCTGCTTCGGCGGACGTCTTCCGTTCTACAGCTTCACGGCCAACGACGGCATCAACTACGTGAAGGGTGAGACGATCGGCCTGAAGGCGATCTACTGCCCGAACAGCCTCGACTCGCTGGACGCCGGCACGATCGAATACATCGTGAACTACGGCGGCTCGACGTACTCGAGCGGACCGCTCGCTTTCAGCGAGGGGAATCCGAGTGAGGATCCCCCGCACGGCCTCTGGGGCCTGCTGACGCCGCACAAGGTCGGTGGCTACGTGCAGACCCATCTCGGTGGTCCGGGCGGTCAGGCGATCGCGACCTACACCAACATCACGTACAGCAACAAGGCCACGACGGCCACGGAGAATACGAGCTGGGGCGAGGTCAAATCCCTCTTCCGGTAAGTCTCTCGACCGGTCAGTAGAATGAATGCGGCCCCCGGGAAGTTCCCGTGGGCCGTTCGATTTTTCGAG
>JABDJQ010000109.1 GCA_013002425.1 Gemmatimonadota bacterium | reverse complement strand
CGGTCAGCACGTGCTGAGCCGACTGTCCGTCCTGGTACTGCAGCAGGAGCACGACGAAACGGTCGATTACGTGGATCGACCATTGCCCGGCGCGGTTCGCGTCGTTCGCGCCCCCGGCCACACCCGCGGATCCCGCGTCGACGGAGTAGCTGCTCTGATCCGTGAACCGGAACGAGCCGTCGGCGCAGAAATCGAAGTGCTTCTCGATCGAGTATCCGGACCCCGATCCGTAGCCGTCCTGCGACAGGCCGCTCGTGTAATCGCTGTCTATGATACTGAGGCGCGATCCGGCAAGGACTCCGCGCCATTCCTTCACTTCCGGTCGCTCCGCGCGCGCATCGAACTTGACGCTCTCCGCCACTTTGCGCGCCGTGGCCTCGAACGAGGCGTCGTACTCGCCGGGGCCCGCCCACGCCACGAGCGACGCGCCGCCGCCGTGCGGCGAGACGAGGGCGATGTTGAGCGCTTTCGCGTCGGCTCCGTCCACGGTGCCCGCGAGCCGGCATGTCACGCCGCCCGCGCCGAAACCGGCGACATCCCCTTCGAGATTCAGCACGGTCCCCGCCTGCGGAAACTGCACTCCCTGCGCCAGTGACGAACGCAGCATCTCCTCGTCGTTCATTTCGTGCGGCGAAGCGAGAATCGTGCGCGTACCCGATTTCATCAGAAACCCGTTCGCGTTCTTTTCGAACGACCAGCCGGACGGCGGAAGCAGGGAGAAGCCGAAGTAAGGGTCGCTCTGCCGTTTCGACGCCAGTGCGGCGGCAACACCGGTTCCGAGAGGGGCGAGCGGCGAAATCGGCGTCTTCCCCGCGGGCGCAGGCGCGGCAGTCGCGGACGGTGCGGGGGATGTTTCAGGAGTCTCGGGCGCGGGCGCGGCAGGAGCAGGCGGAGATCCCGCTCTCCCGGGTGAACCGGCGGGCTCGAACAGCATCGTCTCCCCTTCCGCTCGAAATGAAAACGCGCCGTTCGATTCCGCGCGCAGGCGGCCGGTCACGTCTCCCCCGCCCGTTTCGAAAACCGCGGCGCCGCCTGCTTTGCCCGTGATTCCGGTTCCGGGGATCTCGTCGAACGTGATCGTGACGCTCTCGCCGGCAACACGCACGTGCGCGGTTCCGAGCGGCGAAGCGTAATCACCCGAGGCCCATCCCGCGTACGCGATCGTCGCCCCGGACAACAGAAACAGAAACACGCCCGTTAAAAACGGTCGCACGAAATGCCTGCTCGCGGTTTTCATAGCGTTTTCTCCTCGCCCCGGTCTTTCTGAATCCAATCGTACTGCGTATCTTCCGCCGCTAAGCACGCGGCGAGTATTTTACGACGACGAGCGTGACGTCGTCGGACTGCTGTGCGCCCCGGGTGAATTCGCCGACATCGTCGAGCACACCGTGCAGAATCGCGGCGGCAAGCGCCTCGCGGTTTCCTCGAACGGAGGCCACGAGTCGATCTTCGCCGTAGAACTCGAGTTCGGCTTCGTCCGCGACAGCTTCGTCGCACGCCTCTGTCACTCCGTCGGAGTAGAGAACGAGAACGTCGCCCGGCTTTAGTTTATCTTCATAGAGTTCGTATTGCGAGTCCGGCATCACGCCGAGCGGGAGTCCCGCCTGCGAGAGCCAGCGGGACGTACCGTCCGCGCTCACGACGAGCGACGGGTTGTGCCCCGCGCAGGCGTAGAGGAGCCTCCCCGTGCGCGGATCGATCACGCCGTAGAAGAACGTCACGAACTGGTCGTCGACCTGATCGGAAACGATACGGTTCATGTTCCCCATGCTCTCGTTCGCGTGCTCGGTATGGTTCGCCTCGGAACGGAGCGCCGCCAGCACGTTCGACATGAGAAGCGCGGCCGGCACGCTCTTGCCGGAGACATCGCCGATCGCCACTCCCAGAAAACCGCTCGGCAGATGCAGATACGAGAAGAGATCGCCGCCCACTTCGCGCGAAGGGATCGAAATCCCCGCCACGTCGAGCGACCCGATCACGGGCGAGGATTGCGGCAGAAGGCGCGCCTGAATCTTGCGCGCGACGGCGAGATCCGCTTCCAGGCGCTCCTTTTCGAGC
>JABDJQ010000064.1 GCA_013002425.1 Gemmatimonadota bacterium | reverse complement strand
CCCGACCTGGTCCGGCGACAGATGGTCCATGCGAAAATGAACCCACTCCGTGAACGTGTCGGTCGTGACCACGCTGCTCCGCGCGCCCGCCTGAAGAATCGCCGCGTCGTCGCCGATCCCGAGCAGCGTGCGCTCGCCCGGCTCGGGAATGAGTTCGGCGATCTGATCGATCAGCTCGCGCTCCGAGAGCTCCATCCTCTCGCCGGCTTCGGGAAAGCCGTCGTGTTTCTGTTCTCCGTTACCGGGCACATCCATATTCCGGTCCTGCTCCTTCGTCAATGTGGAATCAGTCGATATCGATCGTAGCAATCGCGCCGCGGATCGACGCGATGATGTCTGATGCAATGAGCGATGCCTCGCCATGTTTTCCAGCGCCGATATCGCCCGCGCGCCCGTGAATCCAGACCGCGAGTCGCGTGGCGTGCGGGGCGTCGTAACCTTGTCCGATGAGAGCCGCGATCATGCCGGTGAGCACGTCGCCCGAGCCTGCCGTCGCCATCCCGGGGTTGCCCGTGGTATTCAGCGTGACGAATCCGGAAGGATCGCCGACGAGCGTGGGGTTCCCCTTGAGCAGAACGACGGCGTTCAATTCGTGCGCGGTCCGGGCTACGGCCCCGGCGGGGTCTTTCGCCACGACGGCCTTCTCCTGGCCCGTAAGCGCGACGAACTCGCCGAGATGGGGCGTGAAGACGAGTCCCGCAGGCGAAGAGGCGATCTTTTCGCGATGCTCGGCGGCCGCGTGAATGCCGTCGGCGTCGACTACGACAGGCCCTTTCCAGCGGTCAAGCAGCGCCCCCACGAGATCGCCCGGTCCGCTCCCCCGCCCCATGCCGGGCCCGACGGCGAGAACGTCGGCGCGCAGTTCGCCCGCGATCAGCAGGTTCAGCGCCCGCGCATCGAGCATGCCGCCATCGTCGCCCGCATCACCGTCATCCCCGCTTGCTCTGACCATGAGTTCGGGAATCCGTCCCGCCGCCAGCGGATGCACGGCGGGCGGTACGAGCAGACTCACCAGTCCGGCGCCTGTGCGAAGCGCCGCCATTCCCGCAAGCAGCGGGGCCCCGACATAGCTCGGCGCTCCCCCCAGCACGGTCACGCGCCCGAAATCACCCTTGTGGGCGTCGCGCCGCCGCGGCTTCCAGAGCGCGCGGGCGTCGTCCTCGTCGAACGAGGCGACCGTGGTTCCCACCTTTCTGATTACATCACGCGGGATGCCGATATCCGCGACTTCCAGATGTCCGGCGTGCTCTTTTCCCGGATGGAAGAAGAGCCCCGTCTTCGCCCGGCAGAATGTCACCGTGCGATCGGCGGAAACGGCTTCCCCCTCTACCGCGCCCGTCAACCCGTTCACGCCTGAAGGAATGTCCACCGAGAGCACACGACCGGCTTCGCCGCACATGCGAACGGCATCGGCCGCCCGCCCGCGTGGAGCGCCCGCGAACCCGGTGCCGAAGATCGCGTCGACCACGAGTTCCGCCGACCGGATCGCGGCCATGACGTCGTCGTCCTTCGTTCCGTCGGAAGCGTCCACGCAGGTAACATCCGTCTTCTCGAGCCGCTTCCAGTTCACGAGCGCGTCGCCGGCCAGTTCGGTGACCGGCGCGAAGAGCACGGCCGTCACGTTCGCCTCGGCCTGCGCCAGAAGGCGCGCGATCACGGAGCCGTCGCCACCGTTGTTGCCCTTGTAAACGAGCACCACGACACGCGCCAGCGCCGGATCGCCGAGCATGGCCGTCGCCTCGCGGGCGCACGCCTCCCCCGCCCGTTCCATGAGATCCAGGCCGGGTATACCGCGCTCTTCGATCGCAATGCGGTCGGCTTCGCGCATTTCGTCTGGCGTGAACAGGTTCATGCTCCGAGTATGCCGCAGGGTGCGCGGGAATTCCAGAGACCGGGAGCAGACAATCTGATCGGGGAGGCGTGTCGTGTCAGGATCGAGAGAGAGGGCCGTGGGAGCGGGCCGTTGGCCGTGGCGCCCCGGGGGCGGGGCGGCGTCGGGAGAATTACTTCATGGATTGCGTCAGGCGGCGCCCGATGCTGATCTCGCCGTTGTCGATTCGGATGTTGTATCCGCAGTCGGGGTCGGAACAGCACCACGCTTTGTACTGAATCGTGGCGCCTTCGCGTCCGTAGTCGGAAAGGGGGAGCAGGACTCCCTTATTGCAGGCCCGGCAAGTGGGAAACTTCACTTCCATACGAACACATTCCTCCCGTCGTCACGTTCATCCAACTGCCGAAATAATATGGCTTTAGAAGCGTCGAGACGGAACGGTAGCACCGGGGAAATGGGTCGTCAACCGGTTTTTTCGGCGCTCTCCCCCGCCTCCTCCTGGAAGATGTGCATGGGGCCGTGCAGGGGCAGGAGAATGCGGATTTCGGTATCTCCGGTCACGATCTTGGCGCCGAGTTCGTTCCAGAGATCGCGCGATTCGGCCATCCGGGCATCCGTGGCGATGTCGGCAGCATTGTCGGTCGGCGCCGATCCGATGCCGATCCAGGCGAAATCGCCCCGCTGGGCCGTACGGACGTGAATCGGATTGCCGGCGCCGATACGCTCGGTGAAATAGTCGAGGATGTGATAGAGCGCCTTGTAGAGGGTTTCGGGCTTCGAGAGTACCAGCGTGATTTCCCCGAGATGCCGTTCGATCCAGCACGACCGCATGCGGTCTTCAGGAAGCGCTTCGATCGCCGTTTCGAGCCGGTTGTGCAAATCGCAGGGAGTCCACACTTCGAGGTCCTTTTCGCCTTGCCGGTCCGTACGGAGCCAGCGCCGGAGGTCATCCACGAGGCCCACCGTTTCGTCCTGCACTGCTTCGGAGTCCTCGAGCAGGAAGGGAAGCGCGATCCGCTTCTCGAAACGATCGATTTCGCGGCGGGTGGCCTCCCGCTTTTCTTCGGGAAGCTGGGGATCTTCGATCAGGCGATGCAGGCGTACGAGCGCGGACAGATCGTCGCGGTAGCCGCCGAGTACTTCCACGTTTTCGACGATCCGGGCCAGCAGATCGACAGGGGGCGAACCGTCCCGCGGCAGCGACCTCTCCGCATGCTCGCGCACTGTCGGCTTGGACGGCTTGTCCGCGAGTCGCTCTTTCCGTCGCCTCGGGCGCACCTGGCCGTTCGTGGCGTCCTGCAGATAGCGTTCGACTTCGGACCGGAACTCCTGGTTTACGTGCTCTTCACGGCTTCGAAGGCTCGGTCCGACGGAGAGACGGATTTGAGAGACAAAGAGCCATCCCGCGCCCGCGAAGGCCGCGCCCATGATGACGATGCCGACCCCGAAGGGAATCCACTCGCCGAACACCAGCAGACTCAGAACGGCTAAGCCGCTCACGATGCTGAAGTTACGAATGCGAAAGCGCTGCTTGCTCTTCATGATCATCCTGCCTCCCGCGTAAGCGGAGAACGCCTCTATCCCTATGAGTTTCGGCTGTTTGGGGGCGATCTTGAATAGCGAAATGCGGGGGGAGAGTCAGAGCCGGTCCCTCCTCGCGCTCGTCGGGGC
>JABDJQ010000060.1 GCA_013002425.1 Gemmatimonadota bacterium | reverse complement strand
GTTCGAACTCGCACTGCGGCTGGATCGCTCGCAGCACATGCTTCCCGTTCAGGTGCCCGTCACCGAAGTTCCAGCCGACGATCATGCCGCCGAGCAGTTCGCCCTCGTACCAGTCGTAGTCTTCGATGTCGTCGACTGCGAGCGGCAGTGCCTCGAGCAGCGGCCGGCCCTGCAGGTTGAGTCCGCGATTCGAGGCCATCGCGGCCTTCGCGGCCACGAGCTCGTTCGGATCCTCGATCATGTTTTCGAGCTGCTCGTTGACCGTGACACTCGGCTTCTTGATTTTCTGCAGCTTGTTCATGGCACCGTTCTTCTTGAAGAGCCAGACGTTGTAAGCCCAGTTCCCGGCGTAGTACCGCATCGACAGCAAGAATGAGAGTCGCTCCGGATAGAAATTCCCGAGCAGCGGAATCACGAAGAGCGAGAAGAGCATCGCCGCAAACAGGATCGGCATCTGGGTCATCTCGAGGATCGAGACTTCGGGATGGAACCAGAAGAGGTTCCAGCCGCCGTAGATCATGAGGATGTTCCACTCGACGGGCATGCCGGCCGGGTTGTTGAGACCGATGAAGGAGTGGAAACCCGTGAAGAGGATGCAGCCGCCTAGCAGGAGCCACCAGTTCCCCGTCGCGGTTGCGGCGAACAGGATGAACGGAATCGCGAGCTCCGAGACATGCCCGAACGCGGCCATGAAATGCGCGAACTTCGAGGGGCGGATGTCGTCGGGGTAGTTGGCGAAAAGGGATTTTTTGAGCGCCTTCGGGAAGAAGGGGCCGTTGTTCATCATGACCATGATCACGTGCGGGAAGTGGCTGTTCCATTTGGAGACCGCTGCCCAGATCCAGATGAAGGACCAGGTGAGCTTCGCTCCGGCGACCCAGAGGTCGTTTGCCGCCGCGAAGGTCATCGCCCCCATCACGACCCAGTAGTGCTCCGAACGTGCGACCAGGAAGAGCGTCTTGTCGAGGACGCCGTTCACCGCCACGAGGATGAAACACGGCAGCAACAGTTCGGTTGTGACTTCCGGCGCGATCAGCACGCGCAAAAGCAGGATCTGATTCAGGACATAGAGGCTGACGTCGAGCCAGTTTCGCGTGTCGCCGCCGATGAGCGGTGCGCCGTGAAAGAGCGGGAGTTTGATCGTGCCGACGCGCGCGAAGTGGCGATAGCCGCCGAACCACTTTTCATAGCGCGCGTTCATCGGGCCCCAGCCGCAACCGAAGCCGAAGAGCTCCCAGCACATGGACCAGACGATGGCCTTCTTGAAGGCCTCGCCGGTGAAAGCCCATTCCGAGAAAGAGAAGAAGCCCGCGTATCCTGCGTTGAAGCTGCACCAGAATGCCCAGAGTGCGATCAAGACGAAGAAATACTTCGCCCAGTAGAGCGCCATCACGGAGGGGCGATTCGGGCTCGAGTAAGCCCAGTTCTGACACGAGAGCTTCGCCCGCTCGGGGAAGGACGCATTCGCAATGCGCTCGGCGGGAAAGGGCGGTTGATCGGTCGGGGGAGTGGCTTCTGCGCTCGTCATGTGATGCTCGGAACCTCATGCTGGATGCTCGCTTGGAGCAAGAACGGAGATTAAAACGGGGGCAGGCGTTTGTCAGGAATAATATCGCCCAGATGCCAGGAACTACAGCTCCAGTCGGGAGTGTATTCGGGTCATTTTTTTTATCCGCGAGACAGACATCGTCGGCAAGCCGAGAAAGTCTACTTCGGC
>JABDJQ010000035.1 GCA_013002425.1 Gemmatimonadota bacterium | reverse complement strand
GCCGACGATCGTGATCAGAAAGGTCGAGACGATCATGAAGTACCAGTTGATGGCCGCGTGCACTTCGTAATCGGGCGCGATGAAGTGCGCCGCCTCTTCGGTGATGCCCGCGAGCAGCGGATCGACGGTGCCGATCAGCAGGTTCGCGCTGTACCCGCCCGACACTCCCGCGAATGCCGCGGCCAGCCCCGCAAGCGGATGGCGTCCGATCGCGTGAAAGATCGCCGCCCCGAGCGGAATGATGACCACGTAGCCCATTTCCGAAGCGGTATTGCTGAGAACGCCGGCGAAGATCAGCACGATCGTCACGAGGTTCTTCGGCGCCGCGAGAACGAGCCCCCGGATCGCGGCCCCGAGAAGGCCCGACCGCTCCGCGACCGCGACGCCGAGAAGGGCCACGAGTACGGTGCCGAGCGGAACGAAGCTCGTGAAGTTTCTGACGAGATTGGTGGTAATGTAACGGAGACCGTCGCCCGACCACAGGCTGATCGCGCGGATCACCCCGTCGGGAGAGCGTCCGCGCATCCCCTCGGGCCGGGGGTCGTCGACGGCCAGGCCGAAGTAGCCCGCGATTCCGCTGACCACGAGAATGCCGAGCGCGAAGAGCGCGAAGAGCGTTACGGGGTGCGGGAGAAGATTGCCGAGCCACTCGACCGTCGTCAGAAAGCGCGCGAAGAGGCCGCCGGACGGCCTGTCGGCGCGTGCATCCGTGGCGGGGCGTGGGTTCTCCATAGCATCGACTTTCCGGTTGGGTCTGCGGTAATTTTGACGGATCATCGGGGAACAGCTCGGCCCAAGTCCAGTTTTTTCGAAACCGCGTTCGAGCGGCCTGCGTAGAGATGCGCAGGAACGACATCAGCAGCAGAGAGGATGGATCATGAAGAGTCACGAAATCGATTTTGAAATCGTCGGCGACGACATGCAGGTCGTCGAAGTGGAACTCGACCCGCAGGAGACGGTGATCGCCGAAGCCGGAGCGATGAACTGGCTCGAAGACGGGATCACGTACGACGCGAAAATGGGGGACGGTTCGAAGCCGAACGAAGGCCTGCTCGGCACTCTCTTGAACGTCGGGAAGCGTGTATTGACTCGCGAGTCGATCTTCATGACGCATTTCACGAACTCGGATTCCGGCAAGAAGCGCGTGGCGTTTGCAGCGCCCTACCCCGGAAAGATCATCGCGGTGGATCTCTCCACCATCGGCGGCGAGATCATCTGCCAGAAAGACGCGTTCCTCTGCGCGGCGCTCGGCACGGAAGTGAGCATCGCGTTCAACAAGCGTCTCGGCGCCGGCTTCTTCGGCGGCGAAGGGTTCATTCTGCAGAGACTGCGCGGCGACGGAAAAGTGTTCATTCATGCGGGAGGAACCGTGCAGAAGCGCCGGCTCGAGAATGAAACGATCCGCGTCGACACGGGCTGCCTCGCCGCGTTCAGTCCCGGAATCTCCTACGACATCGAGATGGTGAAGGGGCTCAAGTCGATGTTCTTCGGGGGCGAGGGTCTCTTTCTCGCGACTCTGAAGGGCACGGGCACCGTCTATCTCCAGAGCCTCCCGTTTTCGCGTCTGGCTGACAGAGTTCTCGCCAGCGCGCCGTCCGCCGGCGGGAAACGCGTGGGCGAAGGTTCGGTTCTCGGTACCCTCGGCGGCATGCTGGACGGCGATCGTTAGCCGACTCGTGATGAGTATCGGGAAATCGAGTATAATGTAGGGGCCCCCGGGAGAATTCCGTATTGCGAAGGTCGAAACCTATCTGGCTTCGTTTCACGAGCCTGATTCTGCTCGCCTGGTTCCCGCTGCTTGCGGCTCTGCCGTGGCTCGGCGCGCCGGGCACGCTGCCCGCCCGGGTGGGCGACGCGCAGGCGGAACGCTACCCGTGTGAGACGCATCGCTGCGGATGCGCGGGCGTTGCCACCTGCTGGGACGCGTGCTGCTGCTACTCCCCGCTCGAGATGGCCGCCTGGGCGCTTCATGCCGGCGTTTCACTGCCGGCCGGCATGGAAGAGTACGCGGCTCTCGTTCCCTCGTCCGTGTCATCCGAATCCGATTGCTGCGCCGTTACCGGTGCTCCGGCGCCCGATGCCGTGCCTGTCGCCGCGCCTCGAGTCGCGAGCAGCCCCGGCTGCGGCACGTTTCTGGCCGCCCCGGCCGATCCTTTCGCCTGCAAGGGCGTCGCGCTCGGGCTCTTCTTCCAAATCCCCGTCATGGTTGCCGCGGGATCTCCGCTCGCGTTACCGGCCCCGCGCGTCGCGACGCACTCTGCGACCGTAATCTTCGCCCGTCATGCGGCTCCGTTTCTCGACCGGCCGGATCCTCCGCCTCGTTCCTCCCCCTGCTGAGTCACGTTTTTACGAATCGGTTTTTTCAGACCAGATACACGGAGGAATTGATGTTTTTCAGAGATGGCATGCGCCGCCTCGCACCGGCTGCTCTCGGATTTGCGCTCGTC
Source organism: Gemmatimonadota bacterium (assembly GCA_013002425.1). Classification (GTDB taxonomy): domain Bacteria; phylum Orphanbacterota; class Orphanbacteria; order Orphanbacterales; family Orphanbacteraceae; genus JABDJQ01. The sequence goes on along the minus strand of JABDJQ010000035.1, from coordinate 4,767 downwards.
GTTTCCGGTTGCGGCGATGACGACAATCCGTCTTCTCCCGATCCCGGCGAAGGCGATGTGGCGATTGCGTTCGACGCCCGCGTCGACGACCAGGCATTCATGATGAATCAGATGTTGTATACGAACGAATCGAACAACGACTACGCGGTGAAGAAGCTGCAATTCATAGTTTCCGACTTTACGCTCCATGCGAAAGTTTCCACAAAAAGCGCGCATGATGACGAAAACGACTTCACGTCGGCCGCCGTTCACTATCGTGATCTCGCCGACGCGGCCACGCGCACGCTGACGCTCACGGATGTTCCCGCGGGCGAATACGACTTCGTTTCGTTCACGTTCGGTCTCGACGAGGAGGACAATCTCGATCCCGATCAGGGCGGAACGCTCCCGCAGACCGACGACTACGAAGCGATGCGCTGGCCCGCGTCGTGGGGCGGCGGCTATCATTATATGAAGTGCGAAGGAGACTTCGTCGACGCGAACGGCGACACGGTGACGTTCGCCACGCACACCGGAAAGCGACACGCGATAGACGACGGTACGTTCGGAACCGATGCCGCTCCTTCGCATCACTTCTTCGAAGTGACCGTGCCGATCGATCTCGAGGTGACCGACGGCGGCACGGAGGATCTCACGCTGCATATGAACGTGAACGAGTGGTTCCGTGATCCGGCGGTGTACGATCTCGATGTCTATCCTCGTATGGTCATGATGAACCTGGCGGCGCAGGCTATTCTGATGGGGAATGGCGCCGATGTATTCGACCCGGCTCCATAGGCGAAGCAGGGGCGAAACGTGGGGATCGGTGTCAGGATCTCCCTCTGATTCGCGCCGAATCGCGGCCTTCGGTCAGGTGCCGATCGTTCCGCCGTCCTTCTTCCGTATGGAAATCACCGTGGGACGGGGAGGCTGCGATCCGTCCGGGAACGAACTGAGCGGTCTGTCGAGCGAGCCCCCTTCGCCCGGATGCTGCACGGCGAGGAAGAGCGAGGTTTCGTCGGGCGAGAACTCCGGTCCCGTGCACTCGGCCGTCGACGGAATACAGGCGAAGGGACGAACGAGCCCGCGGCCGGGGCCTTCGAGCGCGACCGTGCTGATGCCGTCGTCGAGGCCGAGCGCGTACGACTGCCCGTCCGTGCAGATCCAGAGGCCGCCGTCGCGATCGAAGAGCAGATTGTCGGGGCACGAGATGGGACTCACGCTTCCGGGCGGACAGTCCCCGTAACGTGCGCCGTCCTCGTCGTCTTCGGGGTCGCCCGCCATCAGCAGAATGTCCCACGCGAACGAACGATCCGCGTGATCCCCGTCTTCGGGGCGCAATTCGATCACATGGCCGTGGCGGTTCTCGACGCGCGGATTCGCCGCGTTCGGTTCTTCGCGATCGGTGTTGTTCGTGAGCGCCACGTACGCGTAGCCCGTTCTCGGGCTGACGGCGATGTCTTCGGGGCGGTCCATTTTCGTGGCGCCGAGCAGGCGCGCGGCGCGGCGCGTATCGATCAGCACGTCACCCTGACTTTCGAAGCCGTTCGCGGACGTGAGCGGTCCCTGCCCGAACACGATCGGCAGCCACTCGCCCTTCCCGTTTTCATCGAAACGCGCGGTGTAGAGCGTTCCGCTTTCGAACAGCGTCCGGTTCGTCTCGCGGTCGCCGCTCTTCCATGTCCCGTCGCTCACGAACTTGTATACGTGCTGGAACACCTCGTCGTCGCCCATGTAAACGGCCACGCGACCGTCTTTCGTGAGACACGGCGTCGCGCCCTCGTGTTTCATGCGGCCGAGGGCCGTGTGCTTGCGGGGCACGAACTCCTCGTCGAACGGATCGATCTCCACGACCCACCCGAATCGAAACGGTTCGTTCGGTTCGTCCGGAACGCGAAACCGCGGGTAGTGATCTTCCCACTGGCGGTAAGTCCGTTTCTTTCTGACGCCGTACCCTTCGTGCACGCTCCTGCGCGGATCGTCGGCAGGCAGATCTTCGAGCTTGCCGAAGTACTTGTGAAAATTCTCTTCGCATGTCAAGTACGTGTTCCACGGCGTCTTGCCGCCCGCGCAGTTGTTGAGCGTTCCGAGAACCCGCGTCCCTTCCGGGTCGTCGCCGGTTCGAAGCCAGGCGTGGCCCGCGGCCGCCCCGGTGAACGTCATCGGCGTGAACATCGTGCAGCGCCTGTTGTACGGCGAGTTCACGTCCGGCGCCCAGCTGCCGTCCGCTTGTCTTCGGATCTCGACGATCGAAATGCCGTGTGCCGCGAGCTCCACGCCGACCTGATCGAACGTGGCGAAGCCCTCCAAGTGATCGGGAAACATGATCGGAGGGTTCGTGAACTCGTGATTCACGCAAAGCAGCAGCCGGTCGCTCCTGCCTTCGACCGGGAACACGGCGGTGAAGTCGCAGTTGTATCCGAACTGCGCGCTCTGCGATTCGATCGTCTGGGTTCGAAAGTCGAAGGGAGGTGAGTCGGCGTGGATCGGATCGCCCCAGCGCACCACGACGTGCCACTCGTATCCTTCGGGGACGGTTACCGTGTCGGTCTTGCCACGCGAAATCGGGGTGAACCCGGCGCGAACGCCGTTCCCGGCGCGAACGCCGGGCGCAGCGCCTGCGCCGTTGCCCGGGCCGAGCCCGATCGCCTCGGCGAGGGAGCCGGGGCGAAACACGAGAAGGGGCGCGGCCGCGAGACTCCCCTTCAGAAAGGAGCGGCGGCTGAATCGCCTGGCGAGAATGCGGTCGAAAGTATCACCGGAAATTCGGGGCATCGGACGTCTCTCTCAGAGACCGAGCGCTTTCTCCATGCGCGCGATCGACTTCCTTTCGGCCTTGTTGATCCTGTTGCCGAATCCGAAGAGCCCGCGCGTGGCTTCGGCCACTTCGCGCGAACGCCTCAGAACTTCGTCGCGGACCGCGGCCATCGCGGGTTCGGGCAGCTCGGACCGTAATCCCCGCACGTAGTTTTCCCAGAGTTCGAGGAGCTCGTCGCCCGGGTCCTCTTCCATCCATTTCATGAGGAGGGCATAGCTCGGTTCGAGTGGATCGATGCCGGTTTCCATTGCCGCCTCGAGGATCGCCTGGCGCTCGTCCTTCGTGAGGCGTCCGTCGGCCCACGCGACTTCGACCAGCGGGATCAGCGTCAGCGCCTCGTACGTTTCGAGCGTAAAGCCGGACTTCATCAGTTCATCGAGGACGTCATCGTTAGTGATCTTCATTGCGATCGCGAGCGCTTCCTTCTCTTTGCGCGCCCGCGCCTTGTCGCGAAGCTCGTCGAGCAGTTTCCGGTCGTGCTTCTGGAAGAAGGATTCCTCCAGCGATTTCCGGCGGTCGTTGAGTATCTTTCTGTCCATCCGATCACTCCTGCGCTAAGTCGTTGTTTCCATTGTGAAGTCCACCTAGATCTTAGTCGGCGGGCCGTTTTGGTGCTACCGGGATTTCACCGTTTCGGGTAGAAGGCGGCGAAGAGAATCGTGAAGAGGACGGTGGCGAAGACGGTCAGGAGCCCGGATTCCGGTCCGAATGCGCCGCCCACGAGCATGGGGGGACCGGACGTGGACGCTCGCAGTAGCGCGCCCGAGCCTGCCGTGACGCCGCTGACCGAGAAGCCGTAGAGGATGTCCTGCGACGCGTTCCAGCCGAAGTGCCAGCCGATCGGGAGCCAGAGTGCGCCGGACCGGATGCGGGCGACGGCGAGCGCGACCCCGGCCGCGACCACTTCCAGAAACGCGATCGCGTTGAAGCCGGGATTCCAGGCGTGAAGAAACGAGAACAGCAGCGACGTCAGCAGAACGGCAAGCACAGTGGCGCGGCCTGGAGTGAGACCTCCGATGCGAAGCTGCCTGAGATAGTGGAGGGGAAGCCCGCGCGAGAACACTTCTTCGAACGCGGCGGCGGGGAGCAGCACGATTCCGACGGACGCGGCGTAGGCAGGGAAGACCGAGAGGTCGCCCGCTTCGAACGTGGTCCATTGAAAGAGCCGCGCGACGAGAGGAACGAGAGAAAAACTGGCAACGCCGAGCAGCACGCCGATTCCCGTATCGAAGAGAACGTGACGCCGGCCGAAACCGGCATCGGTCCAGGTCAGGTTCCCCCTGCGCACGAACGGCGCGGTGGCGACGACCGCGCCGGCGAGCGAGAGCGTAAACACGATCAGCGAAACGACGAAGTTCTCAGGATCGTCCTGCGGCGCGTTTCCGGAGAGTCCGAGAAGCAGTGTCGCGCTCACGGCAAAGAGCGCCGTGAGCCCGAACGCGAGCAGCAGATACAGAAGCGTGCCCAGCAGAGGGCGTGGCGGACGAGGGCCCTCTTGCATCGAAGGCGCCGTGATTTCGGGCGTGTTCGAGTCGGTGTCGTACGGTGTCATTCGGTCAAGGGTAGCAGATGCGGAGGCGAATCGATATACAGGGGCCCGATCAGAAGCTGACACTCAGCTGCAGCGCGTCGACACGGCCGTTGTCTTCGAAACCGGCCGCCCCGAACGACGTGATCTGCGTGCTCGCCCGGAGCGAAAGATCCGCATGCACCCGGTATACGGCGCCGACTTCGATCCGCTTGACGGGTTCGTCCCAGCGATGCCGATCGCCGTTCGAATCCGTGACGTGCCGGAACAGCATCTCTTCCCAGCGCGCGGCGATCGAGAGGCCCGTCAGCGGCGTGCCCTCGCATTCCACGAAGTAGCCGGTGAGGTCGAGGTTGCCCGTAAACGGTGTCTCGAAGCGGTTCCAGATCCACTCCCCGCGCACGGAAACGCGTGAGAACAGCAGCGCCGCGTCCCCCCCCCC
>JABDJQ010000023.1 GCA_013002425.1 Gemmatimonadota bacterium | reverse complement strand
TTCGTGGGCGACAGCCGTTGCCGCGTCACGGTGGCGGCCGGCGCGGGGGGTACTCACGTCGTCACCCGGGGATGGAGTGACGGGCAGGCAGTAACACCTCCTTTCACGATCGGCTTCAACGCTCTCGTGCCGGGCTCGCGCGCCGGTACCGAGCCTCACGTTCTGCTCGAAGCAACGGGGACCGGGGAGAAATTTCCCTGGCTCTCGTGCGTCGAGACGGAAACGTCACGCGTTGTCCTCATCGGTGGCGTGTTCGGTGCGGGCGATGCGGCTTCGCTTTTCCGAAACGGTCAGGATCGATTCCCCGATCCGCCGAACCGCGTCTATGACGTACTCGTTTCAGCTCTGCAGTGGGCGCTGTACGGGGACGACACCGGCCCGATTCCGGCGCTTCAGTTCTGCGCGGCGGACGCGGCGGTCATGATCCGGCTCGACGGCGATCACAGCGACCGCCCGGGCGATTTCGAGCAGACGTTTTCGTATCTGTTCGCGATCGCGGAAGAGAGCGGCGTCGGTGCGGCATACGGAATCGTGACGGGGCGCGCGGACGAAGCGGGATGGTCCCGCTTTGCGCCGCTCGCGAAGCAACTGGAAGAGCTCGGCGGGGAAATCGGGACGCATACGCATACGCACGACATCTACGGTGTGATCGACGATGACATCGTGGCGCGCGAACTCGATGAATCGATTCGCGCGATCGATCACGATCTCGAAGCAGCCGGTTACGACGCCGAGGGCGTTCCCTTTCTGATCAATCCGAACGGCATGATCCCGATGACCGCGCATGGAGAAATCTCATCCCGCTTCCCCCTGTTTCTGACGCACGGGATTTCCGCGTCGGTCCCGGTTGCGTACGGCGTGAGCACCTGGTTCGCGGAGTCGGATCCGCCGTTCGCCGTGATCTACGATTCGCCGGAACCCGACTTCCAATGGCTGTACGCCCGCGAATGGAGTTACACCGCGGCGGAGGCAGGCGAAATCGAGAGCGCCATCTTCCGCCATTACACGAACGAGATCGGGCGCGGCGTGCTTTTCGACATGATGTGGCACGACTACGGCATTGCGTCGTCCGGCTACGACCAGAGCCGCCCCCGGTTCCGCTGGGCGGACCTCTTCAAACCCGCGCGGAAGAAAAGCGCTTCGAACCGTCCTCTGTTCGACATGCTGCGCGGGGAATTCGCCGAAGCGAGCATCTACTGTCCCGAGCCGCTCGAGGCGGCCGAAAAGCTGCGCATCATGCAGGGCGCAGACTACATGTGGTCGCGTGAGGGGAGCGCGCTCGTCTTCACGATCGATCTCACGGGATCGGACGAGTTCGCGCTCGCGTGCGCCGGGGGGTTGGGGCTGCGGATCGATCGCGCGCAGCTGCCGATCCGATCCGTCACGATCAACGGGAACGATCATCCCGCCTTTACGGACGATGTCGTGATTCTGCCGGCGCTCGAAGCGGGTATGACGCGCGTCACGGTTCGCTTCGGCGCGGACAACGGCCGAAGCCGCCTGCTCTATCTGTCGAAACGCCCGCATCGCATACGGGCGGTTCATGACGGCAGTCAGGACGAACTCAATGCCTCTTTCGAAGCGGAGGGCGTCGCGCGTTTCACCGTGCGCCCCGCCGGGCCGAATCCGTGCGTGCGCGGCGTCGACGAGTTCCGCGTGCGCATGCGTGACGGTGAGCGGATCGTCGATGGCAGAAACCGCGGGGGAGGGTCGATGATCGTGGAGGCATCGCCCCCGCACTTTCCGCAGTGGGACTCGGCGGAAGGTGCCGTCGAGTCTCTGGAAACGGCCGGTGACGGGTTTCGGATCGAGCTCGACGCGCGCCACCTGCCGGAAGTCACGCTCCGGTTTCGAACGGAGGAAACCGTTACATTCGCGCGCATGCACGGCGGAACGGAAGAGCGCATACGCTCGCGCGCGGAAGGGACCCTGCAGGTCCTCACGATTCCCGCTCCGCGGGAGCATTCCCGGATCACGGGCACGATCGGGGGCGGTTCATGACGAAGCCCGCCCGAACGCAATCCGCACTCAGACAATCCGCGCGAACGAAAGTGCTCTTCTTCGCGCCCACACTCGAAACGGGCGGAGCGGAGCGCGTGATCGTGGAGTACATGAATCACGCCGTTCGGATCGATCCCGTCCTCGCGCTGCAATACCGGCGCGGCCCGCTGCTGGCCGAGATCGGCCCGGGTATCCCGGTCGTGCGCATCGAAAAGAAGCCGCGTTCGCTGAGCCGCCTGCACCGATGGGCAAGGCGACATCGCCGCCGATGGCGCGTCCGCATGCGGGCGTGTTCGCGCGCGGTTCGTGAACGCATCAAGAGCCTCATGACGGAAGAGCGCATCGCCGTGATCCAGGAGTGGGAGTTTGCCGTGCGCGACTTCCTGCGCCTTACGCCCCCGCCCGCTGCCGCGGAAGCGGAGTGGGCGCCGCGTTCCGGATGGAAGGTGTGGCTCGATCTGCCGTCGTGGGCGCTCTTCCTGTTTCATCAGGCGAGAATGCTGGCGGAAGAATCGCGTGAACAGGGCGCGGATACCATCGTGAGCTTCCTCCCGTTCACGAACGCGATCGCCGTACTCGCGAAGATCCGCTATCGGCGCGACCTCCGGGTCGTCATCAACGTGCACAGCAACAAGTCGCGGCTTCTCGCCACGCTCGGCGCGTACGAACGCTTCTGCATCGGGAACGCCATGAAGCTGCTCTACCATCGTGCGGACCGCGTGATCGCCGTCTCCGGCGGGATCCGCGACGACCTGGTCGCGCACTACCGCGTCCCGGAAAAGCTCGTCGAAGTCGTGCATAATCCCGTGGCCGTCGATCGCATTCGCGCGCGCGGCGGCGAAACGGTGACCGACTGCTTTCCGAGTCAGGAGTTCACGCTGGTTGCCGTGGGAAGGCTCGTTCGGCTCAAGGCTTATCATCGACTGATCGAAGCGGTTGCCGAACTCGGTGATCTGCGGATTCGCGTGGTTCTCATCGGCGACGGTCCGGAGCGCGATCGGCTGCGCAGACAGGCGGCCGATGCCGGCCTTTCCGAGCGCGTGCATTTCTTCGGGTACCAGACGAATCCGTGGAAGTTCATGCGCACGGCCGACGCGCTCGTTCTCTCGAGCGACGTCGAGGGCCTGCCGAACGTGATCGGCGAGGCGCTCGCGCTCGGCGTGCCTGTCGTGGCGACTGACTGCTGCCGCGGCGTGAGCGAGTATCTCGGCGATTCGGAGTTCGGGCTGATCGTTCCCGCGGGGGATTCGTCGGCTCTTGCCGCCGGCATACGCGCCGTGCTGACGGACCGCGCCATGAGTGACGGTTTTCGCGCGCGCGCCGCGGCACGGATCGCGCCGTTCGATCTGGGGCCTGCCGTGCGCCAGTTCGAAAGCGTCGTGCTGGGTTGCGAAAGTGTCGTGCCGGGGTTCGAGAATGTCGTGCCGGGCGAGGAAGCATCTTGAAGGCGATCTTTTTGATTCGAAGCCTCGAGGCGGGCGGAGCGGAGCGTGTGTTCGCGACGTACGTCGATGCGCTGCGCTCGTACGATCCGCTCGTCGTACTGCACGACCCGATCGTCGATCGGGGCTTCGAAGTCCCGCCGCGTATCACGATGCGCCCCATTATCCGAAACCGCCTGGTGCGCCGCACGCTCGGATTCGTCCCTCCTGTGGCGAAAATCGTGGAAGCGTGGCTGCTCGCGCGGATCGCGCGGCAGTCCGGGGCGCGTGTCATCGTCAGCTTTCTGTTCAAGTCGAATCGCGTGGCGATCCTGACGAAGCGCCTGTTCGCGCACGACCTGCACGTGGTCCTCACGGCGCACGAGCAGCTTTCGCAACACATCGTGAATGCCCATGAGCATGGGTGGGAACGTGCGATGCACCGCTGGATCGCTCGCTCGCTCTGGAAGCACGCGGACCGCGTCGTCGCCGTTTCGCACGGCGTGAAGGACGATCT
>JABDJQ010000808.1 GCA_013002425.1 Gemmatimonadota bacterium | reverse complement strand
AACGTGGCGCGCAAGCTCACGCTCATCAGGTAACGCCGGTCCGGATCTTCACCCGTCCGGCGCCGGCACTCCCGGCAGTTCCGCGAACGTATGCTTTCATCCCTGCGGCTGTTTCGCGAGAATCATTCCGAAGTCCGCGCATTCTGCAATCACCCGACCGATCATTTCTTCAGACACCGAACGCTGCACCGCGTCCTCTTCTTCCACCGGTACGCCGAATGCCACGAAGAACTTCTCGAAGCCGCGCGGCGAGAACGCGGTCAGCCACGTAGTCGCCCGATCTGTCGGATTTCGAAACGTGTGCACGACGCCCTGCGGCACATTGAAGCTCTCACCCGTCTCGATGCGCTTCCACTCGCCGTTCGCAAACACTTCGAGGGCGCCGTCGAGGATGTAGAAGAACTCGGCGGCGTCGTCGTGATGATGGGGGGGCGGCCCCGGCACGTCCGGCCCGGTTTCGATGTGCAGCATCCCGTAGTCTCCGACCGTTTCGATGGGACTCACCCGGTGTCCGAGTACCCAGCGGCTCGTTCCGTTCTTCATGCTTAGCTCTCCTTCGCTGAATGCACCAGAATTGCGTTTTGTATTTACGAGACAAGTGTATTATAATGAGACAATGATCTCAAGAGGAAATCTCGACGGCGGGCGGGTTCTGCAGAAGAAAAGGACGCGAAAGGCGCTCATCGAGGCTGCAGGGCGGCTGATCGAGCGGGGAGAACGGCCCCGTCTGGCTGCGGTGGCACGAGAAGCGATGGTCTCACGGGCGACGGTCTACCGGTACTTTCCGAGCGAGGAAGCGCTCGTGATCGAAGCCCCCCTCGCGCTCGCTTTCCGAGACCTGGAGGAGGTGATTCCCGAGGGTGCGCCGGCGGATCCCCGTGAGCGCGCGGCGATGGTACAGCGCTACCTGTTCGAACACGCGGCCGGAAACGAAAACCAGTTCCGCACGTTTCTGCGCGCCACCCTCGACCAGTGGATCGCGGCGCAGGGCAATCTCGACGAGCCGCTGCGCGCAGGCCGCCGGAACGACATGTACGAGCGGGCGCTCGCGCCGGTGCGCGATCGACTGGACGACGAGACGTATGATCGCATTCGCCACGCGCTACCGGTGATGTCGGGGATCGAGTCTCTACTGGTCATTCGCGACGTCTGCGGCCTGTCGGCGGAGCGCGGCGGGGAAATCATGGAGTGGGCGGTACGCCGGCTCGTGCAGGCCGTGATCGAGGACGCGGACCGCAACGAACCGGCCGGGCCGTGATCCGCCGCTAGAGAGCGCCCGTCAGAGCGTAACGCAGAATGCTGACGACCTGGTCGGGTGACTCCGCGACCGCGTACGCCGCGGCATCGACTTCCTTGAGCGCATGGCGATGTTCGGGATCGTGCAGCACGATGAGCGGCTTCGCACGCGCGGCCGCGTAGCCCGCGTCGAACGCGGCATTCCACTGCCTGTACTTGTCGCCGAAACGAACCACGACGATATCCGCGGCATCGAGAAGCGTACGCGTCCGGATCGCGTTCACTTTCGCGCCCTTGTGGTCGTGCCAGAACGGGTCGGACTCGGCGCCGAGAATCGACGCGCCGCAGTCATCGCTGTTCGCGTGATTCGTGACGGGCGCCGTGAACGTGACGGCAAGGTCGGCCGCGCGGGCGCCCGCTTCGATCTCGTCGCGCCAGTCCGAGTGCACTTCTCCCGACAGATAGACGGTCCACTTCTTCATGACCCGCGCCCTCTATTCGTCGACTTCGATCACGCGCGTGTCTGCCAGCTTGTCGCCCCATCGCCGTCCTTCGGGATCCGTGAGCACGAGGATGCACTCGACGAGTCCGAGCACCATTCCGAGGAGGCCGCCGAGGATCTGCCCGAGAATCGGAATCGCCTGCAGTGCGTTCGGCACCGCAAATACCCAGTTCCGTTTCATCGAGTCGTTCAGTTCGAGACGGCTGCCGTCGAGACGGACCGGGCGAAGCTTCAGCAGCTTCTTGCCGAGCGATCGCTGATCCATGAATTCGAGCGTCAGTCCGTCACGCACGAGCATGTACGCCGCCCCGAGCAGGGCGCCGAGAAAGAAACCGAGCACCGGAATCACGACTCCCAGGATCAAAGACAACATGGCCGCGAGCAGACCGTCGATGAACACGGCGAGAAAACGCTTTACGGGGTCAGCCTTTTTCGGCACTTCGGAAGCACCGGCACTTGCGGCGGGGGATTCCGTCACAGGAGTCGTTCTGGCCGCCCCCGGTTCTTCCTGCCCCGCGGTTTCGTTCGAACCCGTTCCCTTGTCTTTCGGATCGTCAGACATGTGCGCTCCTTCGTTTGTGGATGCTTCACGGTAAAACTAGCACGTTGCTGTCAACGTCTCCATCGATTAACGGGCGTCCCCCCTGTTTCGAACTTCATCGAGGGCAGTGGCGGCCCGCTGCGTGCGGGCGTCGTCTTCCCCGTGCGCCGCGGAAAGATCCTCACTTGCGCGCGCAAGATGTTCCTCCGCGGACTCGTTTCGATCGAGCTCCATGAGGCACAGTCCGAGAAGAAGTTCGCTGTGGGCCGTAACCGCGCTGCCGGCCGGCAGGGCCTCCCTCCTGATCGCGACGGACTCGTTCAGGAGCGGCTCGGCCTCCCGGAACTCGCCGCGCTCCGTAAGCAGAGTGCCGAGCAGTTCAGTCGAGCGAGCGATATCGGGGTGTCCGGCGCGCAGGATTCGTCGGCGCAAAGCGAGTGCGGCGCGACACTCCCGCTCCGCCTCGGCGGCCCGCCCCGCGGAACGGAGCGCTCCCGCCAGATTGTGCCGCGCCACGGCCACGTACGGGTGATCGTCGCCCAGCTGCTCTCTGTAGATCGAGAGCGCCTCACGGTAGAGGGACTCCGCTCTTTCGCCGTCGTCTCTGTCATCCATCATCATGGCGTAGTTGTTGAGCGCGTGCCCGACATACGCGTGCCGCTCTCCGTATCGGGAGCGAAATCCTCCGATTACTTCGCGATATACACGCTCGGCCTCCTCCCGCTCACCCACCGACTGCAGAGCCTGCGCGAAGTTCCCCTTCGCCATCAGCGCAAACGGGTGATCGGCGGCGAGCACACCGTCGTAATTCGCGAGCGCTTCACGGAAATGGGGAATCGCCTCCTCCCACTGTTCGTGATTCGCATACGCCCATCCGAGGTTGTTACGGATCTGCCCGATGAACGTGTGATGCTCCCCGCGCACGCTCTTCATGCGCTCGATGGCTTCCTGAAAGTGCGAAACGGCCGGCTTGTAGTTTCCCGTTCGCACGAGCAGAAGACCGAGCGAGTTGAGGTCGCCCGCCAGTTCTTCGTCGTGCGATCCCGGAAGCGTGCGCCGAAGTGCGAGCCCT
>JABDJQ010000801.1 GCA_013002425.1 Gemmatimonadota bacterium | reverse complement strand
TTCGCCGTGATCGAACATCCATGGAAAGGGATCTACGAAACGCGGCCCGAGCAGTCGTTTGCGCTCTACCATCTGACGGACGATCCGGACGAGACGGAGGATCTCGGAAAGGAGGGCGCGGAGAACCGCGGCCGGTCGCGCAAGATGATCGAAACCCTCGAAGCGCGCCGCCAGACGGCGAACAGGGGCGGCTACTGGTGCATCGTGTACGCCGACACCGGAAGCAGCGCCCGCGACGGCAAAGTCATCGAGGGAGAGATTACGGTCGCCGGCAGAGTGACCGACTGGGAGACACGGAATACGGACGACCGCGATACCGTGACGGTATCTCCCGGAGAAGAGCGGGGGCTCCGTTTTCGCTTCGCCATGGACCGTCCGCAGGACGCCATCGCGTCGACGTTTCGCGCGGTCGATCCCAAAAAACTGATCCGCTTCGAGACCGATCCCCCCGGCGCGGCCGTGACCGTATCGATCACCGTGAACGGGGAGCCGATCGGGGGCGAGTTCTTTCTGACGGGCGCGGAGAGAGGGAGCGTATCCGGCGTTCCCGTTTCGTTCGAGGCGGGCGATTCCACGCTGGCGCTTCCCCGCACGAACATTGCGCTCAAGAGAAAGTTCAAAGGGGGGCCGGCGGAGGTGCTGTTCGGCTATGTCGCGCCCGGCGACAGCGCCACGATCGACGAGCGTCTCCGGTCCGATCTGCGCGCGCTCGGCTACCTCGACTGATCGAGCGGAGACATGGCCGCCGTGATCTCGTCCAGGCGTCGGGCGATCTCTGCTTCCAGCGCGACCTCCCGCACGGCCGCTTTCCGTTGCAGGAGCCGAAGACGCGCGGCCAGTTCGTGCGCGCGAATCCGTTCGCCGCGCGAAAGCGCATCTTCCAGCTCCGCGAGCCAGTCGCCCGCGCGCGCAACCTGCTCTTCGAACGAACTCAGCGGACCGGTTTCCGGAGCCGTAAGCCTGCCGCGCATCTTCTGCACGAAAGCGCGCGTTTCTCTCTCGTCGATCGCACGCCCCGCGGCGAGTTCGTTCTCCAGCGAGTTCAGGGTCTGATTCAGGAAAAAGTAGATGCGCCAGTCGTTCGGATCCGTAGCGTACAGTTCGTCGAGCGCACGGAGCATTTCGGTGCGCAGCATCCCCCCGCTGTTCGTAAGCGCGTATCCCTGAAAGATGCCGTCGCGGCTCCGGCTCTCGAGACGGGCGAGCGCGCGGGTCCAGTTCTCTTCCCCGTCCGTGATCCAAGAGCCGACGGGAGAAGACTGGTGGCGAGCCAGTGACCGTGCGATATCGCGCGAATCTTCGCGATGCAGATGAAACGGCGCGGAGAATTCGAGCAGCGAATTGTCGTCGGTGTTGATCGGCCCGGGCCCGACCCAGCGCGCGAGTTTGTCGGACTGTACGAGGCAGCTCGCGAGAAAGCGCGACGGGTGCTCGAGCCCGATCGTTTCGAGATCTCCGTAAATCGCCGGTTCGAACATGCGCGCGGCGATCGCGCTGACATCGGTCCCCTCGTCCCCCGCGATCAGTAGAAAGTCCGCGTACTTCGGCTGCCAGAGTGTCACGTTCGGGAATACTTCGTGCAGCGTCCGCACGATCATCAGGAAGTCGGAGGGCGCCATCGAATACGAATGAACCCACTGGCAGTAGACGCCGTCCTCGCGGAGCCTGCTCTTCGCCAGCTCGAAGAACTCGCGCGTGAACAGATTCGCGATGCCCGCCATCCACGGGTTCGACGGCTCCGAAATGATGACATCGTACGAACGATCCACGAGCAGCAGATGATTCCTGCCGTCGTTGCGATAGAGACGAACGCGCGGATCGTCGAGCACGTCGCGGTTATACCGGCCGAAGTAATCGCGCGCGGCTTCGACCACGCCGCCCGAAACCTCGAGCACGTCGAGGTTCTTCACGTTCTCGTGCAGCGCGGCCGATGCGACCGTGATCCCGGCCCCGAGACCGATCACGAGTACGTCTTCCTGTTCCTTCGCGAGGATCAGCGGCATCTGCGCGAGCGAAACCTGCGTCGGCATGTCGCCGAGAAGCGAACTCGCGTCGCTCTTCCCGTTGATGCGGAGAAATCGGTTCCCGTCTTCCGTTTCATGAACGGAGACCGTGGCGTCGACGCCGTCCTTATAGAAGAGGATCGTGCCCGCCGGACTCTTTTCGCCGAGGTACGCGCCGGCCGTGATCGTGGCTCTCTCGAGAGGAGCGGTCCGCGTGTAGAGAATCGCGCCTGCGAAGCCCGCGATCAGAATTACGGCCCCCGCAAGTCCGCTCCGCCTCGAGTGGCCGCTTCCGAGCAGGAACATGAGAAGCGCGAGCCCCCCCGAAATCGCCGCTCCCGTAACGAGTGTTCCATAGAGGCCGAGCGGGCTCGTGAGCAGGAAGAAACCGCAGAGGATCGATCCCAGGATCGTGCCGGTCGTGTTGATCGAATAGACGCGTCCCGTCGTGGTCGATGCGTCGCCGCGCGAACGCGTCACCGCGAGCATGACGAGCGGAAGCGTGGCGCCCATGAAGAACGTCGGCAGGAACAGAACGCGCGCGATGTAGAAGAATTCGCGCTTCAGGAGCGAAGGCACCGCGCCGCCCGACTCTTCGATCCATCCCACGACGAGATCGGGGAGATGGGAGAAGCCGGGTATCGAGAGCAGAACCGTGATCGCGAGCGCTGTCTGCGACGCGGCGATCCAGAACGCGAAGCGATGAATGCGTTCCCCGATGAGGCCGATCATGTAGGAGCCGAAACCGAGGCCGAGGATGAACACGATCAGGATCATCGAGAACGCGTACGTCGAGGAGCCGAGCTGCACGACGAGAAGACGGTTCCACGCGATCTGATACGCCATCGCCGAGAGCCCCGAAACGAAAGCGACGAGCAGGTACGGCTCGAACGGAGAGCGGCGCTTCATGACGAGGGACGATGTCGCACCGTCCGCGCTGACAGAGTTTGGAGACCCGTCGCTCTCTTTCGGTTCAGCTTCCGCCCGTTCCCTGTCCCACAGGCGGCTCAGGGCCAGTGACAGAAAGCCGAGCGTGAGGTTCGCGGCGCAGACGACGAGCATCGAGCGCGCGCGCCCGAGGTGCGGAATCAACAGAAAGCCGGCGGCGGCGGCGCCAAGCGCGGCGCCGATCGTGTTCAAGCCGTAGAGCAGTCCCGGAACGCGTTCGTAGCGCGCAATGCGGCGCGAGGCGAATTCGACGAGCACGGGAAGCGTGGCGCCCATGAGCGCCGTCGGCACGAGCAGAATCAGAAAACTCAGCAGGAACCGCGCGATCTGCAGGGGAAGCGTGGTCTCGAGTCCGGTCTGTGCGACGAGGGCCCGATATAGCGGCACTGTAGAATGAAACAGGAAAGGGGTCAGGGCCGCGGAGATGCCGATGCCGATTTCGAGAATGCCGTACGTCCGCAGGGGGCGCGCCAGGCGGCGCGCATAGCGGGATCCGATCGCGCTCCCGATCGCGAGCCCCGCCATGAACGACGCGAGCACGGTCGCGATCGCGTGCGTGGTCCCTCCCATGACGAGTGTAAGCTGGCGCACCCAGAGGAGTTCGTAGACAAGCCCCGCCGCGCCTGAAATAAAGAAGAACAGGTAAACGAGCATGGAGAGCAGATTAGAGCCTTTCCAGACGGGCCGCCACCTATAGTTGCGGCTCGCCGTTCGGTTTAGCAGCGCATTAACACTGCAGCACCCGGCCGCTCGTGTTGTCGCTAATCGAAACTCCGGCGATCCATTGTAATTTACGATTGTACTTCGAGGCCGCCGGACGCTTCATGAATGAACGTTCAGGTCGCGATTCTTCTGCATCGAAGAGATTCGCGTTGCCATGTCTCCGGCCGGTCGCCTATTGTGGGAAATGAGCTGCATCGCCGGTACCGGCACGTACTTTCGATGCAGCTTTTGTCCATGAAGCTCCAACCCTCACAAGGAGTCCCCTATGCATCGATCGCTAACCGTGTGTGCCGCCTTGCTCTTCCTCGCCTTCGCGCTCCCCGCGCTCGCTGATTCACCACTCGAAGAAACGTTCGCCACCTACATCGGAGAAAACGGAGAAACCGTGACGGCCAGCCGCTGCGGCACCCACGTTCCGACACAGGAAGAGGCGCAGCGGATTCAGGGCCAGGTCGACAACTGGCTCGAAGCGCGCCCGGAACTGTTCGACAAGGCCGCTGCGATCACGACGATACCGGTCGCGATGCATGTTGTCCGCAGTAACAGCGGCGCGTGGGACGTCAGCGATCAGCAGATCGCGGATCAGATCGCGGTGCTGAACGCGGCGTACGCGAGCACGAACTTCCAGTTCACCCTCGCGAGCACCGATCGCACCAACAATACGAACTGGTCGCAGCACACCATGGGGAGCGCGAACGAATCGAACATGAAGAGCGCGCTCGCGATCAGCCCGGCGACGACGCTGAACTTCTACGCGTGCAATATCGGCGGCGGCCTCCTCGGCTACGCCACCTTCCCGGACATGTATCCGGAAAACAGTTTCATGGACGGCGTGGTGTGCCTCTACTCCTCGTTCCCGGGCGGTTCGGCCGCGCCGTACAACCTCGGCGATACGGGTACGCATGAAGTCGGCCACTGGGTCGGCCTCTATCACACGTTCCAGGGCGGCTGCTCGGGGAACGGCGACTTCGTTGCGGACACGCCCCCGGAAGCGAGCCCGGCCTACGGATGCCCGGTCGGACGCAACACCTGCTCCGGCGGCGGCGACGATCCCATCGAGAACTTCATGGACTACACGGACGATGCCTGCATGAACCAGTTCACGCAGGGCCAGTCCGACCGCGCGGACGCGCAGATGGCCGCGTACCGTCCGAGCATGTTCGGCGGCGGTTGCTCGCCGACGGCAGTGGCCGCGTTCACGGCCAACACGACATCGGGTACGGCTCCGCTGAACGTGAGCTTCACCGACCAGTCGACCGGCAGCCCCACGGCATGGGACTGGACGTTCGGCGACGGCGGCACGTCGACTTCGGCGAATCCGTCGCACACGTACAATTCCGCCGGCACGTACACGGTTTCGCTGACCGTCACGAACGCGTGCGGAATCGATACCGAAACGAAAACGAACTACATCACCGTGACGAATCCGGGCGGCGGCTACGCGAGCCTCCCGTACAGCACCGGCTTCGAAGGCGGCGCGGTCGACCAGTACTGGACGACGCAGTCATCGGGTAACGGTCGCGTCAACATCACCACGTCGAACACGCCGCACTCGGGCTCCTGGCACATGACGATGGACGACCCGACGAACGGCGGTTACGTGACGAACGAAGCGTGGCTCGGCCTCGACCTCGCCGGGGCGTCGAACGTCGAACTCGACTTCTGGTGGAAAGACTTCAGCGACGAAACGCATACGCAGGACGGCGTGTTCTTCTCCAGCAACGGCGGCTCGAGCTTTACGAAAGTCTTCGATCTTCCGGGCCAGAGCTACACGAACAATTCGTGGAACAACTTCACGCTCGACGTCGACGCGCTCGCGTCGGGCGCGGGGGTTTCGCTCACGAGCACGTTCGTGATCAAGTTCCAGCAGTACGACAACTACCCGATCGCGACGGACGGGATGGCGTTCGACGACATCAGCGTCACGGAAACGGGCGGCGGATCGCCTCCGGTGGCGGACTTCTCGGGCACGCCGACTTCGGGCGACGCTCCGCTGAACGTCTCGTTCTCGGA
>JABDJQ010000017.1 GCA_013002425.1 Gemmatimonadota bacterium | reverse complement strand
GTATGTGAGCATGCGGCCGAGCCCGTCCGCGACCTGCGACAGATAGTTGAAGCCGGTGTAAGAGCACGTGAGCACGTTCCCGGGGCCGTCTTCGATCGAAAGCAATCTCCCGGCCGGGCCGAACGTGTACATCAGCCCGTTCTGCGAATTGCCGAAGATGTAATTCGAACCGCTCTCCACGAGTTGAAACGGAAAGTCCTTTACACCGACCTGCGTCCAGGTCGTATCGAAGAATCCTTTTTCGAACCGGATGACGCGTCCCTTCGGGTCCACCACTTCGAGCTGATTCCCCGGAAACGTGAGCGCCCAGTCGTAATTGTGCGTCCAGTTCGGTCCCATGTCCGCGACCACGTCGCCGTCGGCGGCCAGGAGCGAACCGTAGTACGTCGCGAACCGGAGATCCATCGGCCCGCCGAGCGCAAGGTGCGTCTTCTCCGGCAGGATGACTTCGCCGGTCGCCGTATTGATCGGATCGCGGATGAGCGCCCGCCCGGCATAGTTCCCCGTCGTTGCGGGGAAGTCCGAGACGTTCACGGCAACGTTTACGCCGGTCGGGCAGTTCTGCTCGACACACGCGCCCGGGCCCGGCCAGTCGACGCCGGTCCAGCACACGGTAATGTTCGTGGTCCCGACGACGACGATCGAAGATCCCTCGACGAGAAACACCTGGTCGATTCGATTCGGAACGGTCACGGATTTGCCGTTTCCCGGCACTGTCGCGCCGGTCGCCATATTGACTTCATAGATCTTGGCAACGAGAGTATCGGCGACCGTTGCCGTGATCGTGGCCTGGCAGGAAAAGAGATCGGCGACATAGATATAATCCGACGTACCCGGTCTCATGGCGGTCGAAGTCGGCGTGACGAGATGAGCGGATGCTTTCGATGTCGCGAGAAGCATGAGCAGCGCGACAGCGATCCACGATCCCCGCCTCATCGGAGCACCGTCAGTTTGCGCGTTGCCGTAAAGTCCCCGGCCCGCAGGCGATAGAGGTAGGTTCCGCTCGCGACCGGCCTCCCGTCTTCGTCGCTCCCGTCCCAGACCGCGGTATGAAATCCCGCCGGGCGCTCTTTATCGACAAGCGAGCGCACGCGGCGCCCCGAGATCTCGAACACTTCCAGACGAACGTCCACCGACCGCGGCAGGTCGTAACTGATCAGGCTGGAACCGCGATGCGGGTTCGGGCGGCTCTTGCGAAGCGCGAACACGCGCGGCAGGCCCGCCGTTTCTTCGTCATCGACGCCCACGACGATCGGGCCTACCACGATCGACACGATGTTGCCGCTGTCGTCGTAGTCATAGGTGATGGAGAGAGTGTCGTCGTAGATGGCGCGCGTGAGCCGGCCGATTTCGTCGTACTCGTATGCGATGGTCTGTTGAGCGCAGGCAACACGCGGTACGAGAACCGCTGCCAGGGCCGCGATAAAAACGAGTGCGCGCAGATTCATGGGATGTCTCCTTGCTGGCTTGACGGCTGTCCGGCGGGCGGAAACGGATCGGCGTACGGTTCCGCCGGTTGTGGTACCTGAGAATACCACAACACCGGAAGGCTTCCGGCGGGAGTGATCGATCGATCAATCGTTCAATTTTAAAGGAACTTCGAGAAGTGCGGTAGAGGGCATTCTACCCCTGACACATGGCCGAAACGCGCCGCATCCGCCCCGGTTCTCAGTCGACCGGAATATCGAAGTCACCCACGATGATGCGCGTACCCGTGATCTGGCCCGAAAGCGTGGCGCTGAACGAGAACGACCCCGCGAACCGGCTGCCGTCGGCCACATCGATCGTGACCGTGCCGGATCCCTTGCTCGCCCTGCCCATGTTCTCTCCCACAGTCTCGCGATACGTAAGATTCACATCGACATCCGAGAATTCTCCGAACACGATCCCGAACGTACCCGGGATCACGCCCCCGCTCGGTGTCTGGAAACCGAGGTTGTAGTCTTTGTCGTCGAATTTCACGCCCGCAGTCGCGAACCACGTTCCGATCAGCGACAGCACGTTCGCTTCGTCTTCACTCGCCTTGAACTCGATCACCTTGTCCGAGCCGTCGCCGCTCACGGTCATACGGATCCCGTCGACATCGCCCGGATCCGTGTCGGTCGTGATCGAACCGCTGACGCCTATCGTGATCTCGTCCTGCACGGTCCCGTCCAGCGTCTTCGCCTCGATCCGAACGCCCGTTTCGAACGACGCTTCCGTATTGCAGAGGAACTGCATGTCGATCTCCACGCTGGCGCCCGGCGCCAGAGTGCCCGCCGAGGGCTCGGCGGCGATGCGCTCGTTGTCGCCGGTGTCCCCGGCTGTCCACTCCACGGTTCGATTCGACGTGTTCGTGAGCGTCACGGTCCCTGTCGAGACGGGACAGTCCCCGACACCGGTAATGTGCTGGAATGCCAGTGACCGTAGATCGACATCGATCAAGTCGGTGGGCACCGCAGTGCGCCCGCCCTCGAGACAGCAGAGCAGGGGATGCTGGGTGTTGAAGATCCCCGTCGTGAGCTCGCGCAGTTCCGGAATCAGCTCGCCTTCTTCGTCCTTCAGTCCCGCCACATCGCCGTCTTCGATCCGAAAATGCGAAAGCAGCGCGTTCGTGTACGTTCCGCCGGGGTCAAGTGCGCCGAGGTAGA